>CANLED010000248.1 GCA_947489175.1 Chitinophagaceae bacterium
GAGGAGGCTGAAATACAGAAACTTGCTTGAATTGAGGAAATAAAGCCTTGTTGGTGGGATTATACTCTGCTGAAATATTCTCTAGAAATACATTCATTTGAAATGTTTCTATAGGAGATTGAAATACAATGCTGAACGCAGTAGTAGGATGATGAAGGGGCAATGATGCATGCCTCTTGGGGTCTGAATTTTGATGCTTTGTATCAAAATAATGTAGCTTGATAAACTGGATTAAACCCAATGGATTCTTTCCTTTCGCATGTTCTGAAAAATGCTCCATCAAACTATTAACTTTGATAATCTCATTCAGAAAATTGCCTGAAGAAATGATTTGGAAAGCCAATATGATGAAAACAATTTTTTTCAAAGTAGCGCAAGTTACTAATTTTAATACATAGTCAGTACTACTTACAACAGTCCTTTTTAAAAATCGAAATCAAAAACCTAAAAATAGATGAGAGAATATGTTTAATCATTGGCTTTTCTTATTTAATGCGTTTGATATCAACACAAAAATACCCCCTACAAAAAGGCAAATTGATTTTCTTCGTATAAAATTAAAAAAAGGGACGGTTGAATTAAACCGTCCCAAGAGAATTATTTCTTGCAACAACCTGCAGCTTTGCAGCTTTCCTCTCCCTTAGAGCAATCTGCTTTGTGCGTGCAATCACTTCCACAAGTTTCCTTTTTTTCAGGACTAGCGGTTGCATTTTTTCTTTCGTACTGGCAACATCCGTGCAATTTATTGTAAACTTCAGTTGGTGCAGTTACCGCCTCTGTATCATAACCTGAAGCAGCTACAGCCTCTTGAATTTTTGAAGCATCAGTTTTCTTTTCATTAAAAGTAACTGAAAGTACTTTTGATTCTTCACTCCAAGAAGCCTTTGATGCACCAGCTTTTGTAGCCGCTGTTTCTATTGTTTTTTTACACATGCCACAATTCCCCCAAACCTTTATGTCTTCTGACTTTGAAGATTTTTGAGCTATGGCTGATCCTGAAAATAAAATTGAAAATAAAACTGTTGTAAATAAAAATATAGGTTTCATGTTGAATAATTTAATTTGTTAAAATAATGATTGTTGTTCATCAATTGATGCGCAATTTGCTACAAATTAAAACAAAAATCAAATTCGAAAATTACAATTCAACAAAAAAATAGGTGGATCTTCAGCAAAAGCATTAATTGCAATTGCGGGTTTAAAATCCCTTAATGGAAGTTCAACATTATGGTCAACAATTGCATAAAAAAATACTAATCCTGGCTGGTATAAAGAATGATTGTTTGTTGCGTATACAATGGCGTTGTTGTCTAATTTGATAACTTTTACATCATCATGGCAACAACCTTTGTTTTCCATGCCACATTTATCGCACCCTTTTTTATCTTTATGTCCAATGCTTACACTGGCAAAATCTCCCATGCAATAATGTAAACTCAATACGGTGCCACTGCTTGCTGCAGTATGCACGAATAGGAGCATTATGATTAGGAAATTCTTCATTACTGCAAAGTTAATGACTATTATACCACTACACTATTTCAATAAAGTTAATATTGAGTTGCAATATCTGGTTTAGGTATTAATTAACAAAATTCCAAAAAACGCCCAACCTAAATACCATTCCGGGCATTGCATACAAAGGTGCAGCCAGGTTGCTGTTCTTAAACCCAAAACCATATTGAGTGGTTGCTGTATTCAAATTCTCAACCCTGATAAACGCAGTAAAGCTTCTAATGCGAAAATTCATGTATCCAGTTGCTTCAGGTAGTATTGAGATTTTTTGCTTTGATTGATAAAAAAACTGTCCGTGTACTGGGGAATAGCCATCAGCATAATAGTTTGTATAATATCGAACTTCCAACCCTGTTGCTATGAAAAGATTTCTAAAAGGATTTGCTTCATAGGCTATCCTATTTCTAGTGTAAAACCATGGCAAGTGTATTGGAGCACTCCCTGCAACCGATTGGAGATATGCCTCAACACGCCATTTCCAATGTTTGCTGAGGCTAAACTCCTTTTCAATCCCAATCCTTACAAAATTAAAAATTGGGGATGATTGAGCAATTTTATTAAAATCAGTGAAATAAGTATAATTGCTAACCAAAAAATAATTGAACGTTAGTCGTGCTTTTATCGGTTGAAAGAAGAGTGACGCATCAATTGAAGTTACATTCTCATCATTAAAATCTGTTTTTTTAACCAGTGGGAAAATATTTTTGTAAGTATATAAATAGGAAGGTGATCTGTTGATGTTTTTAAACCCAAGTTCAAAGAAACCTACCTTTTTTCCCAAGTCGGTCTGAAGCTTTGCCTGTGCCATGTAATTACCAGCATCTCTTCCAGCTGGATAAAGTTCGCCAGACAACAACATATCCCACTTCTTGTTCTTTGTTCTGTTTCGATATTCACCATGCGCAACGAGATTGATAAATGAGTTGTTTAACGAACCGGTATCAGAAGACAAATTAATGTATGTTAAGCCGGCTTTGAAAAATTGCAGTGGATTCTTGGGATCAGGAAACTGAATGATTGAAAAATCATTTTTGAGTAACTTCCACTGTTGGCTGTAAGAAATCTCATTGGGAACTGCAGCTAATCCATAATTATTTTTATAAAATGTTGACGCATCATCAGCCTGAATGTCAAGATATTTATAATTGTAATTCAATTGATGAATGGTATGCTCAAACCTAATCCTTGGTAGGAAATATTTAACAACTGTTGAGTCTGTTACAATAGAATCCTTTTTGCCAAAATCATATTGTTGCCGCAACAAGATTTGTTTGTCAGTGTACCGATTACCTGTGTACAACTTAACATTGAAAAAATTCCTGGTTGTATACAATGCAGATGCTAAATTGGTAGGAATGTTAAACCGATCATTATAGGCGCCATTTGGATTAACTAGGAATTTTTCATCCGTTATACCACCGTTTTCAGAGCTCTGTAAGGCGTTAGACATAAGTATTAAGAAGGCATGATAACGCTTGTTTTTGGATGAAAAATCGCTGTTGAAACGGATGTTATTGTGGTTGGTATTTTGAGAATTGAAGGCTCCAGGTGCATTGATTAATCGATAATGAATCACAAAATTAAGATCGGGCGTCGCGTTCTGCGTATGAACAACATCTAGGTTTTGCTCTGCTTTACTGCCCACCAAAAATCCCAATTGTGTATAGGGTTTTGTGGTATTCATGAATTTTGTTTCTGCAATGTTAAATGAATATACATCCAATGCATGGAAACCCGCATCCCAACCAGGACCGCGCAAAGGTGAGAATAATATTGGCCTTGTTGCAGTGCCGTTATTTCCCAAATAAATCAAATCAGCTTTCAGCGGAACACGCTTGAAATAATCATCGATGGTAGAATCAAAACCGCTGAACCTTGCCGTATCAAGATACCTAAAACGTACATTCACGGAATCGTCTGAAAATTTTCTTTTTTCAAACTGAAGAGAATCGCTCCCTCCTCCTCCGGATCTTCCTCCACCCCCACCTCCACCATTTGCAGCTCCAGTAACACGATTCATCAATCCCTGCATTTGAGCATGAGAGTTCTTGGTCAAAAAAATACAAGAAACCAAAAGAAGAACAAAAAATGGAATTTTGCATCTTATCGGTTGCACTTGAAAAATATTTCTATTTGAATGTAAGTTCATGAGCCTTGCTTGAAACAAAGTTATCGTGTTTATAACGATTCTATCATTCCTTTAAAAATAGCGGTTAGTTTGGGTGCTGCGGCATTGGCTGCGTCCAAAACTTCCTGATGGGTTATTACATTTTCTTCTTCACGGATTCCTATGTCAGTTATTACACTCATGGCAAAGACCGTCATCCCCATGTGAACAGCCACAATAACCTCTTGAACAGTGCTCATTCCAACAGCATCAGCCCCTAAAAGTTTAATAAGTTTATATTCGGCGCGGGTTTCAAAGGTTGGACCTGTTACGCCAAAATAAACACCTTCGTGCAATTTGTATCCAAGCGTAGCTGCCACCTCGTTACCTTTAGCAATCAGGTTCTTAGAATAAGGCTCACTCATGTCGGGAAACCTCGGCCCCAATGATGAAACATTTTCTCCA
>CANLED010000249.1 GCA_947489175.1 Chitinophagaceae bacterium
GGGTGGTGCTAAAATGACTTACATAGATACCAATGTGCTGGTAAAAATAATTGACAGTTCAGGAACTGATTACATTATTGAATTGGCTCCTAACCTCAAGGCTTTTATAGCAAAAAGCAGTGTAGTTATTGATAGCACTTATAAGATAAGGCCTTATTATTTGAGTGGTAATTGGAAAACATTCAGTGATGATCGATATGATTACATCACCATTTCTATGCCAGAACGCCTTCCCTACAGAGGAACCATGCAGGTTAACCCATCTAGGTTGATCATCGATTTATTCAACACCACTTCAAATACAAACTGGATAACTCAGGTGGGTATCAATTCTGAAATTAGAAATACCTGGTTTGAACAAGTTGAAAATGGGGTGCTTAGGGTTTATGTCGATTTAAAAAGTAAAATGCATTGGGGGTATTCTGTTTATTATGATTCTATTTCAGCAAAACTTACGATTCGCATTAAACATGCTCCACCTAAGGTCTTCAAAAAATTGACTGTTGCCATTGATGCAGGTCATGGTGGAAACAACTCTGGAGCCGCAGGAGATATTTCTAACAAGCTTGAAAAGAACCTGACATTGGTTTATGCACTTGCATTGGAAAAAGAGCTGAAAAAATCTGGTTTAAAAAACATTGCCATGACTAGAACAACCGATACAAGCTTGTCAATGCCCGAGCGTATTTCGATGTTAAAAAAATCTAAACCTGATTTGCTCATAAGCATTCATTTCAATTCATCTTCTGTTGACACCGTAAATGGCACAAGTACGTTTTACAGGTATGTTGGATTCAGACCATTGACCCAAACCATCTTGAAAAGGATGAAAGAGCTAGGCCTCAAAGAGTTTGGAAATGTTGGCAATTTCAATTTTGCATTGAGCGGTCCAACGGATTACCCCAATAGCCTTGTAGAGGTTGCTTTCCTGAGCAATAAAAAGGACGAAACCTTCATTATAAACAAAAAGTCGCCTGCAGCAGTTGCCAAAAAAATCAAAGAGGGCATAAAAGATTGGCTGGAATTGGAACGCTAAGGGGTCCGATTATATTTTTGTATCTTTATGCCTTAAATGAATTTTTATGGACTTAAAGAATACATTCGTTCACCACGTTTATTTTTGGCTTAAGAATCCTGATAGTCAGGAGGACTTGTTGAAATTGGTAGCAGGGCTCGAAGCGTTGAGTCAGGTTGCTGAGATAAAAGCATTTCATATTGGTAGACCTGCACCAACCGACCGAGAGGTAATAGATTCAAGTTATGCTGTATCATGGTTGAATATTTTTGAAAATGAAGAGCAAGAGAGAATATATCAGACACATCCGCTTCATTTAAAATTCATTGAAGAATGTTCCATGTTGTGGAGCAAAGTAATTGTATACGATTCTGTGCAGTTTTAATTTTTTTCTAAATTATGTTCAACAACAAACGATCAGCGGCGTTAGGATTCATTTTTGTTACGGTATTGATTGATGTGATAGGATTCGGAATTATCATTCCGGTAATGCCACAACTTATTCAAAATCTAACAGGTGGTAACCTGAGTACAGCATCTTCAATAGGTGGATTGCTCATGTTCACCTATGCATTCATGCAATTTCTGTTTGCGCCTGTTTTGGGTAATTTGAGTGATCAATATGGAAGAAGATCAGTTCTGTTGTTTTCATTATTGGGCTTTGGGATTGATTATTTATTTCTGGCATGGGCACCTAGCTTGGGTTGGCTTTTTGTGGCTAGGGTGTTTTCGGGTATCACGGGTGCCAGTTTCACAACGGCTTCAGCCTATATTGCAGACATCAGCACGCCAGAAAAAAGGGCCCAGAATTATGGAATGATAGGAGCAGCCTTCGGTTTGGGTTTCATTGTTGGACCTTTAATTGGTGGAGTGCTCGGACAATATGGAGCGCGGGTACCATTTCTTTTTGCTGCTGGACTCACATTAATAAATCTATTGTACGGATTTTTCATCCTTCCAGAATCTCTGCCAAAAGAAAGCCGGAGAAAATTTGAATGGAAGCGAGCGAATCCTTTAGGTTCTTTGATGCATTTAAAAAAATACCCTGCAGTTGCTGGCCTGGTACTTTCTCTTACATTGATTTATATTGGAGTTCATGCTGTGCAAAGTACTTGGAGTTATTATACCATGAAGAAATTCAATTGGAATCCAGCCATGGTTGGATATTCATTGGCTTTTGTTGGATTGATGATTGCCGTTGTACAAGGAGGATTGATTAGAATTGCCATTCCGAAACTAGGACAATCACGTGCATTATTTGTTGGATTGATTTTATATACCATCGGCATGTTTTTGTTTGCCTTTGCTGCAAGTACATGGATGATGTTTGCTTTTTCTGCAGTTTATTGTCTTGGCGGGATTGCTGGTCCGGCTCTTCAAGGAATGATTTCATCTCATGTACCCCCAAGCGAACAAGGAGAATTACAGGGAGGTTTAACCAGTTTAATGAGTGCAACATCAATTGTTGGTCCCATCATCATGACCAACTTATTTGCTTTTTTTAGTTTAGAAGGAACCAGCTATTATTTCCCTGGCGCACCCTTTTTGGCAGGGGCTTTGTTCTTTCTTGGAAGCACAATACTAACATTTAGGAGCCTAAAAGCAGAAAAAGCAGCTATTCCATTTTAGATAATGTATTGTAAATCATGCATTAACGTATTTTTACAAATTATTTTTCCACATTTCAAAAATAATTAGGATATCTTTGTTGAGTAATTTTGAGTTGAGCCCAGTCTTTGTAAGTTCATAGATCATCTGCTAAGCACGTTCTGCTAATAGTTGTCTTGTTTACTCTCTGTGTTTCTCTCATGCTTTTTTAATTTTTATTTTTTAGAGAATGAACATTTATGTTTCAAACTTAAGCTTCAACGTTCAAGATGAAGACTTAAAAGAATTTTTTGCTGAGTACGGAGAAGTAACTTCTGCAAAAGTAATTACTGACAAATTCACAGGACGTAGCCGTGGTTTCGGTTTTGTTGAAATGTCAGACGATGCGGCTGCTCAGAAAGCAATCCAAGAATTGGATGGTGCTACTGTAGAAGGTCGTGCAATCAAAGTAAGCGAGGCTAAGCCACGCGAGCAACGTCCTAGCACTGGCGGAAGCGGTGGTGGTGGCGGCAGAAGCAGCGGCGGCGGCGGTGGTCGTAGCTTCGGTGGCGGCGGAAACGGCGGCGGTGGAAACCGTTGGTAATATCCCCTCACACACACAACATTGAAGAGAGAACCTAAGGGTTCTCTTTTTTTTTGGGGCCTTCACTTCGTTCAGGATGACAGTGAGTTTCTTTGCAGCACTTATAATAAAGTCTTTGTAAATCTTTGAAAATCAATTTGTTAACCGATAGATTATTTCCCACCAAAGACTCCCCTCCTGGACAGGAGGGGTGGACTCTGGCGAGGCGCCGAAGGTGACGAGACAGAGGCCGGGGTGGTGGATTTCCTAAATTTAATTCCACCATCCCACCTCGTCCGATTCGCTCATCGGGCTCGGCACCCCTCCTGTCCAGGAGGGGAGTCTTGTGGTTATTGTTTCTACTTCAGAAAACGTCATAACCTTTTTTTTAGGGTTCCCCTATAACACATTCAGGATGACAGGGCTGTTCCCTCGTCCCCTGTCCCTTGTCCCTCGTCCCTGGCTGTTTAGAAACGAAGAAATCCTACTCATTACACGATTGGCGTTAATTTTTATTCGAACTTTGCCATAGAACTTAACAATATGGGAATTGTACAGGAATTTAATGATTACAGAGAAAAAATGAACGATGTTATTCTAAAGAATAATAACTTAGTAATGAAGCGGCTTTGGAACCTCGATACAAATACGTACGACGAGGGTGTGCTTGACAAAAAAACAAAGGAAATGCTTGGTCTTGTATCAAGTATGGTGTTGAGGTGTGATGATTGCATAAAATACCATTTGGGGAAATGTTTTGAGCTTGGTTTAACTACTCCAGAAATTTATGAAATATTTTCAGTGGCCAATGTTGTAGGTGGAACAATTGTTGTACCACATACCAGGCGAGCTGCTGAATATTGGGAAGCTTTGTT
>CANLED010000250.1 GCA_947489175.1 Chitinophagaceae bacterium
TTTCTATCCGAGATGGAGGAAAGGCAGGCAAGCTCCTATTTTTTATGTCGATTTCAAAGAAATCTGGTAAATGTATAGGTAGTTTAAAAGGAGACATTGTTCAAATTAAACCAAAGGTCTATCATTATAACAAATCAGATGATCATTGCATAGTTGAATTTACCTTTAATAAAAACAAAGTGCTTGTAAAGGAATTAGAAGCATGTGGTAATCACAGAGGAGTGAGGTGTAGTTTTGATGGTCAATTTTTGAAAGACAATTAAATCAAATAAAACTTCACTTTTCATTACAGTACAACATTCTGTAATAAATCGTCGAACGTTTCTCTTTTTCTGATTAGCTTCAAATCACCATTTGATACCAATACTTCAGCTGGTCTTGCTCGAGAATTAAATCTACTGCTCATTTCAAATCCATACGCTCCTGCATTGCTAAAAAGAAGTATGTCATTTGGCCTCACTTCATTTAATTCACGATCCCAGGCGAATGTGTCCGTTTCACAAATATTCCCAACAACATTGTATGTGTTTAGGCTTCCTTCAGGATGAGATATATTCGTTATCTGATGATAAGCGTCATAAAACATCGGACGAATAAGATGATTAAAACCGCTATTGACACCAACGAAGCTCCTAGAAGGAGAATGCTTTAAAATATTAGCCTTAACCAGAAAATAGCCACATTGACTAACCAAGAATTTTCCTGGTTCAAACCACAGATTAAATGATCGTTTTGAAAGAGCTTCATATTTAGCCAAAGCTTCCGCTACTTTAACACCTAAAGTAATCATATCAGTTCCCTGCTCGTCTATTTTATAAGGAACTTTGAATCCCCCTCCCAAATCGATGATCGTAAGATTGGAAAAATTTTTACAAATGTCTAATACAAGTTCTAATCCTTTGATGTAAACTTCGATGTCTTTAATTTCACTCCCCGTATGTATGTGCAAACCTTTTATATCAACACCAGTTTTGAGTACAATATTTTTAATATCATCAATCTGCTCTATTGAAATGCCAAATTTACTATCTACATGTCCTGTGGAGATTTTTAAATTACCACCTGCCATAATATGTGGATTAAGCCTAACAATAACGGGATAGGAAGAACCAAAGTGGTTTCCAAAAGCTTCTAACAGAGAAAGATTATCAATATTGATATTGATTTTGTATTCAACAGCTTCAATGTATTCATCTAGCCCTACGCTGTTTGGTGTAAAAATTATTTTTTCAGCACCAAAGCCAGCCATTAGGGCAAGTTTTACTTCATTGATGCTTACACAATCTATGCCACCACCTAACTTTTGAATTATCCTTAAAATATTGACATTTGTCAATGCTTTGCACGCGTAAAAAATACTTGCATTGTTTCTATAAAATGTTTTTTGTAATAATTCAAATTGATGTTTTATACAAGACTCATCATAGACGTATAAAGGAGTATCAAATTGGTGTGCAGCGGAAAGCAATAAATCGTTGGATAAAACAGGTACCATTGGCAATTTCAGTTAAAAGTAATACACAATTATTTAGCTTGGCTGTTATCGTTAGGAAAAGGTGGATTGATGTTAAGTACTTCTGAAGCATCTTGAATACTTTCAGGCTCATTATCAACATTAAAATGATCTGCATTCACCAGAGTAGGTTGTACTATTTGTTCAGCCAATACTTCATTGATTTTTGGAAGATCAGTTGAACTATTAATCCCAAAATAATCCATAAAATGTTTTGATGTAGCATAAACCAATGGTTTTCCTACCATATTTTCATTTCTTCCGGTGATAACAACCAATTCTTTCTCTAATAATTTTTGGATGCTATAATCAGAATTCACGCCACGGATAGCTTCAATTTCTGATTTTGTAATTGGTTGTTTGTAAGCAATAATGGCCAATGATTCCATAGCGGCATTTGACAAACGCTTCAGGAATTTATCACCATTTAACTGAGCGATAGTTTTATGAAATTCTTTTTTTGTTAAAAACTGCCAACCGCCGCCACTTTGACGAAGCTCAAAAGGATAAAATTCAGCAGCATATTTTTCTTTAATCCCTTCTATTGAAGTTTCAATTTGGTCTAATATGATTTTATCATCAAGAAATCCAAAAGCATTGTTGATCAATTCAACTATTTCGATTGATGATAGAGGCTTTTCACTTGCGAAAATCAAAGCCTCTGTATGTGTTATAAGGTTTGAAATATTCATTTTATAATTATCAAGTATGATCTTGATACCTTTTAGGTTGATATTAACAAAAGAACTAACCTTATGCAAACATTATCCTTGCAATGCTGCTGCGCCGCTCACAATTTCACTAAGTTCTGTTGTGATGGCAGCTTGTCTCGCTCTGTTATATGAAATCTTTAAAGATTTAAGTAATTCATTTGCATTTTCAGATGCTTTGTCCATTGCAGTCATTCTAGCACCATGTTCAGATGCATTACAATCTAATACAGCTTTAAATAATTGTGTATTCAAAATTTTAGGCATCAGTTCAGCAATCAATTGATCTTTCTCAGGTTCAAAAATAAAATCAGCATTTGCTGTTTTCTTTCCTACAATAGGTTTTGCTTTTGCGATAGGAAGAAAACGCTCAACGGCAAAACGTTGGGTAGCTGCATTTTTAAATTCACTGTAAACAACCTCTACTACATCAAATTCTTTTTGTTGGTAAGCAGAAACGGCCAACTGTGCACATTCTTGTACTTTTTCAAATGATAACTGTAAAAATGTATCTCTAAAAGAAGTGTTTACGATGAAACCCTTTTTTGAAAAAAATTCAGCACCTTTTTTACCAATCGCCCAGATAGTTAGTCCACCAGCTTCTTTAACATTTTTATAATTTTCTTCAATGGTTGACAAGGCAAGTTTTTGAATGTTGGCGTTATAGGCTCCACAAAGACCACGATCACTGGTAATTACAATCATGAGAACTTTATGGATAGTGCGTATTTCAGCCAATGATATGCTCGAACCACTACCATCATCATTACTCACTATGTTGCTAAGCATTTCTTGCAATTTATTAGCATAAGGACGCATTTGTATTATAGCATCTTGAGCGCGCCTTAATTTTGCTGCGCTAACCATTTTCATTGCTTTAGTAATCTGTTGAGTAGATTGAACAGATTTAATTCTATTTCTAACTTCTTTTAATTGACCTGCCATGTTGGGGGCTTAATTTAGGTTGCAAAAGTAATAAAAAGAAGGCAGATGTGATAAAGTCATTTGTAAAATAGTTGATAAGATTATGGATTAATAATCATTATAAAATTAAACAACTGTATATAAAATAGGTATGGTTTTAATAGAGGGGATAGTGTTGTTTGTTAATAGGAACAACGAGGTGATGATAAATAGAAGTAAAGTATTGAGCATAGAATATAAGCGAGGTGAGGTATGGTGATAATAAGAAAAAACAGGAAATTTTAGGCAAAAAAAAACCCTGATCAAAAGATCAGGGTTCAATAAATATGGCACCTACCTACTCTCCCGGGACGAATCCCAGTACCATCGGCCATGAGGGGCTTAACTGCTCTGTTCGGTATGGGAAGAGGTGAACACCCTCGGAATAAGCACCATAAGAAAATATTCCGGTATCAGCGGAAACAATAATGTCATATTGGGAAGTTGTAAACAAAGTAAAAAAAAAAATTAAAGCTTACGGGCAATTAGTACTACTTGGCTTTAGTGTTGCCACTTTTACACCTATAGCCTATCAACGTCATAGTCTTTGACGACCCTTAAAAGGAAACTCATCTTAAGGAAGGTTTCACGCTTAGATGCTTTCAGCGTTTATCCTGTCCGTACATAGCTACTCGGCACTGCACCTGGCGGCACAACCGATACACCAGCGGTACGTACGACCCGGTCCTCTCGTACTAAGGTCATGTCCTCGCAATTTCCTAGCGCCCACCACAGATAGGGACCGAACTGTCTTGCGACGTTCTGAACCCAGTTCACGTGCCACTTTAATCGGCGAACAGCCGAACCCTTGGGACCTTCTCCAGCCCCAGGATGTGACGAACCGACATCGAGGTGCCAAACCTCCCCGTCGA
>CANLED010000251.1 GCA_947489175.1 Chitinophagaceae bacterium
CACGCCAACTTTGTAGTATTACAGTTAAGAAAATAATGGACAATCCTGCATAAAAAGACATTCCTAAAAACTCATTTTCTTTATAAATTATGAAAGCAAGTATAATACCATAAACAGGTTCTAGGTTGAAGGTTAGGTTTACAGTAAAGGGTGAAATTTTTTGGAGTGAACGAACTGACAAATTAAATGCCAGTACAGTACAAAAAAGACTTAAAATTATGAGCCAAAAGAAATCTGAGGCAGTTGGAATGATGTATTCTGCAGGAAAAAATATCAGATAGATGGGCACGATAAAATTTAGAGAAAACCATCCTCCACCTATTTCATAAAAAGTAATTGTATCGGAATCAATTTCTGACACCAATTTTTTATTCAGAATTGGGAACAAAGAAGCAAAAAAAGAAGATACCAATCCAAATACGATGCCAATCCTGAAATGTTCATCAAAATGAAAAATCAAATAAATCCCTAGTATTGATAACAATCCCAACCAAACTTCAGTTAAATTAACTCTCTTATTATAAATGAGTGGATCTAAAAAAGCAGTAAAAAATCCAATGGAGGAAAAGCAAACCAGTGCTACGGAGATATTGGCATATTTAACACTTCCGTAAAACAGTACCCAATGGATTGAAATAATTGCTCCAATTCCAATAAGCGGGAGCATCTTCTTGAACGACAACCATTTAATCTTGTGTGTAAAAAAAGAAATAAATAATAAAACAAGGGTTGCGAAAAACATCCTGTACCAAACCAACAATGATTCATTTAGCGTAATGAGCTTGCCCAAAACTCCAGTAAAACCAGCCAAAAAAACGGCAACATGGAGTTGTAAAAAAGCTTTTTTCATGTTATTAATACAAGTTCATTAAAATTCTATAATTATCATTTTGGGAATATCGTCAGCCTATTTCCTAGAAACGGCTTTGCGTAAACTTTGCAATTGCATTGACAAAACACCAAAAATACCTTCTTGTATAATTCCTTTGGACATTTTTGAAGCGCCAAAAAGTCTATCCCTAAATGTTATTGGTACCTCGATGATTTTGAAACCCAATTTCCAAGCTACAAATTTCATTTCAATTTGGAATGCGTAGCCAACAAAGCGGATAAGATCTAAGTTCATAGCTGTCAATACGCTGTTAGAATAACAAACAAACCCTGCTGTGGGATCTTGTATAGGCATCCATGTAATTAATCGAGTATACAAGGCTCCACTTTTTGATATAAGACGTCTTGAAAATGGCCAATTCTCCAACTTGCCACCTCTAACATAGCGAGACCCAATTGAAATATCAGCACCGTTATTTTTGCATGCTTCATAAAGCCTTTGCAAATCTTTTGGATCATGAGAAAAATCAGCATCCATTTCAATAAGGTATTGATATCCTCGTTTTAATCCCCATTTGAAACCCATGATATAGGCTGTACCCAAACCAAGTTTTCCTGAACGTTCTTCTAAAAAAAGGCTTCCTAAGTATTTGGGAACGAGTGACTTAACGATATCAGCTGTACCATCAGGTGAGTTATCATCAATGATTAAAATGTGAAAACCTTGATTCAATCCAATGATTGCTTCAATGATTTTCTCAACATTTTCTTTCTCTTTATAAGTTGGTATGATTACAAGCTTTTCCAAATATCAAATCTGTATTGCAAAAAATGCAGGTTAACAATTTTAATTCCTGTTTTTTAATAAAGTCCTGTTGAAGATTTCAGTAAGCTTTTGCTTGGTATGCATAGCAAAATCACTCTTCATCATCCAATCATAATATGAAGGCTCATTTTTCAACACATCTTCTACCTTTCTGCCTTTGTGTTTTCCAAAATTAAAAACCTCTTTTCCATTTTCTAGAATTATACGGCGGGCAAAGTCCACTATTTCATCTTCCCCAATACACTGCAAAACAGATTCTATGGTATTTCCTAGCCTATCATATTTTTTTAACTGTGCTTCAAAGACTTCCCAAGTAGCATCTACATCAGCTTCTGCACTGTGCGCATTTTCAAGAACTTGATCACAATAGAATTTATAAGCTGCCGATAAATTTCGCGGCTCCATCTGATGATAAATCTTTTGAACATCTAACAATTTCCTACCAACAATATCAAACTCTTGTCCAGCTTTTAAAAATTCTTCCATCAACAGCGGCCAATCAAATTTATTTGAATTATAACCGGCCAAATCCGAACCTTCCATGAATTGCCTGATTTCATTGGCAGCCTGCTTGAAAGTTGGAGCATCTTTTACCATCTCATTCGTGATACCATGTATCGCAATAATCTCTTCAGGAATAGGCTTTTCTGGATTGATAAGTTTCCTTTTTTTAATGGAAGTCCCATCTGGTAAAACCTTTAACATGGCAATCTCAACGATCCTGTCTTGGGTTAAACTTAATCCTGTAGTTTCTAAATCTAAAAAAACAATAGGCCGAATGAGGTTTATATTCATAAAATTTAATAATATCGGCACAATATAAGACGAAAAATGCGCCATTTTATGTTTTTATCCATCAAATATGGTTACTTTACCGTTCATTTATCTTGTTTACCATAAATTTTAAGAAATAAACAATACTTTATATAATAAAACAGTCAATTTTCAGTTTTATATTTGTAAAATCAAAATTAAATAAATGAAAAAAATAACAATCTCCTTGTTGATACTCGTTTCCATTGTATTTATTACTTCTTGTTCCTCATACAGAGGCGCTGCTGGTGGAGGTTGTCAGGTTACAAGAAATATGTCTGGATATCGTTAGTTTTCACTTAACGAAATGATAAAAAAAGAGGCTCAAAATTTTTGAGCCTCTTTTTTATTTTTCAAATTAACAATGCTGTTAAACAGCAAGTGCCTTCTCAAAGGCTTGACTAAAATCAGCTTTGATATCTTCCAAATGTTCAATTCCAACACTAATCCGGATTAAATTAGACAACACACCTGATTTTTCTCTTTCTGCATCACTCAATTGCTCATGTGTTGTAGAAGCAGGATGAATGGCTAACGTTTTAGCGTCACCAACATTTGCAAGGTGGCTAATCAATTCAAGTGAATTGATAAATTTCTTTCCATTTTCTATACCTCCTTTAATTCCAAATTGAAGAACACCTCCAAATCCATTGGTTAGGTATTCCTTGGCTAATTCATGGTATGAACTGCTCTTTAAACCAGGATACCACACAAAATCAACTGCTGGGTTAGCTTCTAACCATTCTGCCAAGGCAAGTGCATTGTCAACATGGCGCTGAACCCTCAATGAAAGTGTTTCTATGCCTTGTAGCAACAAAAATGAATTAAATGGACTCTGAGAAGGTCCGAAATCACGCAATCCCTCTACCCTTGCTCTGATGATGAATGCGATATTGGGCATTCCGAGTGGATTTCCTTCACCAAAAATATCCCAGAACTTCAACCCATGATAACCTTCAGAAGGTTCTGTAAATTGAGGGAATTTACCATTGCCCCAATTGAAATTGCCACCATCTACAATAACACCTCCAATGCTTGTACCATGACCACCAATCCATTTTGTAGCCGATTCAACCACAATGTTGGCACCATGAAGCAAAGGCTTGAACAAGTAGCCTCCTGCACCAAATGTATTGTCTACCACCAATGGAATATCATATTTCTTAGCAAGGGCAGCAAATTTTTTGAAATCCGGTATATTCAAACGCGGGTTTCCGATGGTTTCTAAATAAATAGCCTTTGTTTTTTCATCGATCAATTTTTCAAAGTTAGCTGCATCATCACCCTCAGCGAACCTTACTTCTATTCCCAAACGTTTGAAGGCTACTTTAAACTGATTGAACGTACCACCATAAATAAATGAACTGCTGATAAAATTATCACCAGCTTGGAGAATATTGTTCAATGCAATGAATTGCGCCGCTTGTCCTGATGCAGTGGCTAATGCAGCTACCCCACCTTCCAATGCAGCAATGCGTTGCTCAAAAACATCCGTTGTTGGATTCATCAACCTGGTATAAATATTTCCAAACTCCTTCAATCCAAAAAGATTAGCAGCATGTTCTGCATTTTTAAA
>CANLED010000252.1 GCA_947489175.1 Chitinophagaceae bacterium
CATGGGAAGCTCATACAACGCTAGCCATTGCTATGAACAGGCTTGGCGGTAAAAGTAATACCGGAGAAGGTGGAGAAGATGAAATACGCTACAATTTATTAGAGAATGGAGACTCCATGAGGTCGTCAATCAAGCAAGTAGCCTCAGCAAGGTTTGGCGTAACAGCACATTATTTAACAGAAGCCAGTGAGCTTCAGATTAAAATGGCACAAGGTGCAAAACCAGGAGAGGGTGGACAATTACCGGGGCATAAAGTAGATGATTGGATAGGCAGGGTAAGGCACTCAACACCAGGCGTTGGGTTAATATCTCCCCCACCTCACCACGATATTTATTCGATTGAAGACTTGGCGCAATTGATATTTGATTTAAAAAATGCCAACAGAGCAGCAAGAATCAGTGTAAAGCTAGTTTCAAAAGCAGGCGTTGGCACAATAGCGGCAGGAGTTGCAAAAGCCAAAGCAGATGTAGTGTTGGTATCAGGATATGATGGAGGGACTGGAGCATCACCGGTAAGTTCGATCAAACACGCTGGATTACCGTGGGAATTGGGATTGGCTGAAGCACATCAAACATTGGTTAAAAACAAGTTGAGGAGCAGGATTGTATTACAAACAGATGGTCAACTTAAAACAGGACGAGATGTAGCCATTGCAACTTTATTGGGAGCAGAAGAATGGGGAATAGCAACAGCAGCTTTGGTTGTAGAAGGTTGTATTTTAATGAGAAAATGCCATTTGAATACTTGTCCAGTAGGTGTTGCAACCCAAGACCCTGAATTAAGAAAAAGGTTTACAGGGGCAGCTGACCATGTTGTTAATTTCATTCAATTTCTCACCAAGGAGTTGAGAGAAATCATGGCAGAGATGGGGTATAGAACCATAGAAGAAATGGTTGGACAAGTAGATACCTTAAAAATGAGGGAAAATATTAGTCACTGGAAGTATAGCAAGCTCGACTTATCCCCTATTTTATACAAGGAACCGGCAGATGCTTATACAGGCTTGTACAATCAAGAAGAACAGGACCATGGTATAGCAGATGTGATGGATTGGAAATTAATTGAAGCATCAGCAATTGCATTAGAGAACCAATTACCGGTGGTGATAGAAAATAAAATCAGGAATACAGACAGGTCAACCGGCACGATGTTAAGCAATGAAATCACCAAGAGATATGGTGCGGTTGGACTGCCTGAAAACACGATCAAGTTGATGTTTAATGGCACAGCGGGACAAAGTTTTGGAGCATTCAATACCAAAGGTGTAACATTGGAATTGGAAGGTGATGCCAATGATTATTTTGGTAAAGGACTCAGTGGGGCTAAAATGATCATTTATCCATCAAAGCAATCAACATTTGTTGCAGAAGACAATATTTTGATAGGAAATACAGCTTTTTACGGCGCTACTAGTGGTATTGCTTTTATAAGAGGAAAGGCTGGAGAAAGGTTTGCTGTTAGAAATTCAGGAGCAACAGCTGTGGTAGAGGGTGTTGGAGACCATGGATGTGAGTACATGACGGGAGGAACGGTAGTAGTATTGGGAGCAACAGGTAGGAATTTTGCGGCAGGAATGAGTGGTGGACTAGCCTTCATTTATGATGTTAAAGAGCAATTCACTGAAAATTGCAACCAAGAAATGGTGGATTTAGATCATTTGGAGGAAGATGACGTCATTCTTTTAAAGCAATTGCTGGAAGAGCATTTACAAACCACTGGAAGCACGGTTGCGAAGTTTGTTTTAGGAGATTTTGAAAACCAAAGGCAGTCGTTTGTAAAAGTTTACCCACGAGATTACAAGAAGGTGATGCAGCTAAAAAAAGAGGCTGAAAAAATATTGATTAACTAATCAGATAACAGAAAAGATATGGGAAAACCAACTGGTTTTATAGAGTATACAAGGGTTAGTCCAACCAAAATATCAGCATCCGAAAGGGTTTCAAATTTCAAAGAATTTGTAAAACCATTTGAGCCATCTGAATTGAATAAACAGGCTGCCAGGTGCATGAATTGCGGTGTTCCTTTCTGCCACCATGGTTGTCCACTCGGCAATGTCATTCCCGAATTCAACGATGCTGTTTACAAAGAAAGTTGGCAAGAGGCTTATGAAATCCTCACATCAACCAATAACTTCCCTGAATTCACTGGAAGAATTTGTCCCGCCCCTTGCGAAAGTTCATGTGTTTTAGGCATCAATCAACCACCTGTAAGCATTGAAGAAATAGAAAAGCACATCATTGAAATTGCCTTTGAAAAAGGGTATGTAAAACCCAATATTCCAAATTTAAGAACTGGCAAAAAAATAGCTGTGGTAGGAAGTGGACCAGCAGGTTTAGCGGCAGCGGCTCAATTAAATCAGGCAGGACATACTGTGGTGGTTTATGAGAGGGATGAAAAACCAGGAGGTTTGTTACGCTATGGAATACCAGATTTCAAGTTAGAAAAAACGGTGGTAGACAGGCGTATTAAGCTCATGGAACAAGAAGGGATAGTATTCAAATGCAATTCAAATGTAGGTGGAAATATCAGCATGAATGATTTGCTGAGAGAATACAATTCAATTGTTTTAGCAGGAGGCTCTACGATACCGAGGGACTTAACTATTCCAGGAAGGGAAAACAAAGGTGTTCATTATGCCATGCATTTTTTAAAGCAGCAAAATAAATTGGTTGCAGGAAGTAATCCAATAGCAAATGGTTTAATTGAAAGCAACATTTGGGGAGAAGAAATCTCTGCAACAGGAAAGCGTGTTGTGGTTATAGGAGGAGGAGATACAGGAAGTGATTGTGTAGGCACATCCAACAGGCAAGGCGCGGAACATGTTACACAATTTGAATTATTACCCAAACCACCAGAAGGAAGAAATCAATACATGCCATGGCCAAGTTTTCCGATGGTGTTAAAGACAACTTCATCCCATGAAGAAGGTTGTGAAAGAAATTGGGCAATAGCAACCAAAGAGTTTATTGGGAATGAGCAAGGTCAGTTAACAGCTTTAAAAACTGTTGAATTGGAGTGGAAGACAGAAGATGGCAAGGCCAGTAGGTTTGTTGAAAGGACAGGAAGTGAAAAAATTATTCCTTGTGATTTGGTGTTGTTGGCCATGGGTTTTGAATCACCTCAAAAAGAAGGCATGTTAGAAGACTTGGATGTTGAGTTAGATGACAGGGGGAATGTGAAAGCAACAGAGAAAGATTATAAAACGAGCATTTCAAAAATCTTTGTTTGTGGTGATATGAGAAGAGGTCAGTCGCTTGTTGTATGGGCGATAAGCGAAGGGCGAGAATGTGCGAGAAAAGTTGATGAATTTTTAATGGGTGCATCTATGTTAGAGTCAAAAGACAAAAGCTTGATTTCACAACAATAACTGCTTTTTTTAGCAACTAGAATAGATCGATTTATGTCGGTCTATTTTTTTTTCAATGATTTACATATTACATATTTTAATATATGTTATAATTTAAATTTATTTTTTTTATTGATATTTTTAATAAATACTACAAATAATTGAATTTCAATAATTTATAAAATTAAATAAACATATTACATTTTTTTATATATGTATTTTTATTTTAATTTGATGTGATATTTTAATACATTTGCATGAGTAGATAATATTTTTCACTTAAAATTGCTTAAAATGAATGCAAAAGCCTTGAGAGACAAGTTACCATTTATCGTTTTAGCTTTAATAGCTATTGCGGCTATTTTTGTTCCAGTATTGCCAAATTTTGAAGACACCGAAGGAGTATACAATGGAGCAGACATCACTTGGATTTTAGTTGCAACAGCTTTGGTATTTCTGATGACACCAGGCTTAGCATTTTTTTATGGTGGGATGGTACACCGTAAGAATGTAATATCAACCATGATTAAAAGTACAGTTGCTGCGGGTGTTGTAACGGTAATATGGGTGGCTTTTGGATACAGTTTATGTTTTGGAGACAGCTTGGGTGGCTTTATTGGAAACCCGATGACCCATTTTTTCTATAAGGATGTAAACAACACTGC
>CANLED010000253.1 GCA_947489175.1 Chitinophagaceae bacterium
CATGCAAGGCAAACCTTGGTTATATAGCAATTTCAGGAATTACGCTAAGTAATAAGGCTACTTGTTTATAGTAACGACTATTGCTCATTGTTTGCAAGTGTTTCAGGTAACGTTATCTGGTATTTTGAAACATAGACACCCTCTTTAACAAGGCTTCTTTTCCCTTTTCCCAGATCCACTTTAGAAATGTTTAAATATTTATACCAATTATGATTGTGTTTCTCTGCCATATACAAAAACAATCTTTTTACTTTTATAGATGTACACGCTTCTAAAAGATCTTGTACTTGTGTGGGCCGAAGGTCATTCAAGTTTTCCATTAGTTCATAACATTCAACTAGATCAAATTTTTCAGGGGCTAAATATAAACACTCCATGATGGCTCTTGCCGGGGATGCTACTTTTATTGAAAATCCAGAAAATGAGAATTCATTCAATCCCAATTCCTTTGGTAAAAATGAAGTTGCTTTATAATTTATTTTTTGATCCCATTTGTGTTTTTTAAACCATGTGGGTAGCTTTTCTTTTTCACCACCAAATAACCATATTTGCGCAGTATTCAATTCTAGATAATGTGCTTTGCCTTGAAGTGCAAGAGCAGTTCTTCCTCCTGGATGTACTGAAAGTCCAGATTGCTGTTGTAAAGCATAAATCCCTCCCTCATATCCCGGTTGGTTATTGCCACGAAACATGGCGCCATTTTCCAACGCTTTTAACCATCCACTTTTTCGATAATATTTCTGTAAGTCAAGGCTGTACCCCTCTCTTAATAACCATGACGATTGTAGCACAACATCCTGAGGTATTGTTGCCAGCAATTGGTTTATTTTTGTTCTATGTTCGGTAATCATACTACCTTTTTAGTCATATAATTAAACTAAAGTACTAAATTAGATTGAAAATAAACCAAAATAAGTAGTAATACTACCAAAATAATAAGTATTATAAACCCTGTATTGGTTAATTTTAAAAATATGAATTATAAATTTACCCGTTTCGGTGTTGGTTTAGAAGATCGCTTTACAGCATACATCTTGATTAATCATAATGGAAAATAACTTGTATTCAGTAACTGACTAAATCTGCCAAATCCAGCCCTAAATCATTCGAAATCAACTCCTTTTGGGCTACAAATCCCTGTCAAATTTGCTGGGGATTTTTTATTTGTTGTTCTTGATACTAAAGAACTTTTTACTTGGAAGTTACAAGCATATTTTTTTACTTTTTATGCTTACAGGCTTAGAATCTTGGTCAATACATTTTTTATTTCGCAAAATAAAAACGGATTCGAAGTTGTGAGTTTACAGGAACCAAATGCATTATATTTGCTAACAAAATTAGTAATTTATAAAGCTCAGAAGCAGTAAGCTAGATTCCATTAAAACATATGTCGGAAAAATATACATCTGAAATCATTTTATTCAGTTCGTCTGATGGCAATGTCAGAGTTGAAGTTTTTTATTCAGGCGAAACATTTTGGCTTACCCAAAAGAGAATGGCAGAGTTATTTGATGTGGAAGTTCCTGCTATTAGTAAGCATCTTAAAAACATCTTTGAAACGGAAGAATTAAAGGACAGTGCAGTTATTTCCAAAATGGAAACAACTGCCGCAGATGGAAAGAACTATGTTACAGCATTCTATAATCTTGATGCAATTATAGCAGTTGGATACAGAATAAACAGTAAAAAAGCCACTCAATTTCGAATATGGGCAACAAAAACACTTCGGGAATTTATTATCAAGGGATTTGTTCTTGACGATGAAAGACTGAGGCAGGGCAAACGCTTTGGTAAAGATTATTTTGAGGAGTTACTGGACCGAATTAGAGAGATTCGTGCCAGTGAAAGGCGATTTTATCAAAAAATTACAGATATCTACGAACAGTGTAGTATTGACTATAATAAGGATGCAGATGTAACCCAAACTTTTTTCAAAACTGTTCAAAACAAATTACATTGGGCAATTACTGGTAAAACTGCTGCGCAAATCATTGCTGAGAGAGCCAATGCATCAGATCCCAATATGGGATTACAAACCTGGAAAAACGCTCCTCAAGGTAAGATTCTGAAATCTGATGTGTCTATCGCTAAAAATTACCTTATTGAAAAGGAGATAAAGGAGCTTGAAAGAGTCGTTACGATGTATTTGGATTATGCTGAAAACCAGGCTGCCAGAGAAATGCCCATGAAAATGACAGATTGGGTTGAAAAAATCGATGGATTCCTGCAGTTTAATGAATATAAAATATTGAAGGATGCAGGAAGTGTAAGTCATGAAGTGGCAAAAAAAATCGCTGAATCAGAATATGAAAGGTTCAGGATCGTGCAGGATAATAATTTTGAAAGCGATTTTGATAAAGTATTCAAAAACATAAATACTCCCCCAAAAAGCAATTAAACAAGTTGATTTGTGCATATTAAAGGATTATTGCTGTGCATATTTACGGATGTTTCTTGACTGTTGGCACGTATTCATTTTATATAAGTCAAATTTCTCCCTTTCTGAATTTAGCGGATATCATCAGAGAAGACATGATTTATAAATAAGCACTTGAGTTAAATCATCAAACAGCTGACTCGAAATTCCCCCTACGAGCTACCAAATCATTGGCTAATTTGTCAGGGATTTTTTTTATTTCGAATGATTAGAAGTTAATTTATCTAATTGCTCCATTATAAAATAGGTAGCTGGAATTCTACCAAATCCTGCATGACAATCTACCCACTCTTCAAAATTTTCTTTTTGCATCAATTCCTTGAAGTTTTCCTTTATGTAAGTTGATAAATTATTTTCTGCTACTTCTAACTCTTGCCATATTGTTGATCTGTTTTCCAATAGAAAGATTATATCCTCAAAATCAGTACTAGTTCGTCCATCATTTTTACCTCGTTGAAAGAAGGCTTCTAATTTGCTGGCTAAGAAGTATGGGGGACTAAAAATCTTTATTTTTCATCACCTAAACTATGATGAATGGCATTTTCAAAACCAGGTTGATACCATTTGTTGGAAAATCCTAAAGCTTGACTTTGTGTGGGCATTACGTCAACAATCAGGCCATTTATGTTATATCTGCAAATTATACCTGATGTTTGATCATTTTCAAATCCTAGTTTACGGAGATTTTCATCAAGTGCAGCATATTCCTGATGGGTGTATATCTCTATTACAACATCAATGTCATCTGTTGGTCTGATTTCTTCAGTTTTACTATTGATATATAGAGAAACTGCTGCACCTCCTACAAACACAACTTTTTCTCTCAAATCACGAAGAGCATGAAAGACAGATTTAATTCTAGTTATGTTTAGGTGATGGTTCATCTGTTATGATTTTATTTAGATCGAGAATCGCCATTTTTACTTCCCTTGTTTTCCCTGCTCTTACCATATCTACAAGCGCCATTACTTCATATAATTTAGAATCTTCTAGTGCTGCTTTCACTTGGTTAGCATATAATGGTTCTATTGACTGTCCATATTCTTTACCATTCATATCAGGCCAAACATAAATCGATTCGCTAATAATTTTGTTTTTTACAACCGGGTGGGAATGAGCTGTAGGAAGTCCCTTTGATAAAGGCCCCGGGTCAACAGGGAATACATATTTAAGTCCGTATTGTAAAAATTCAAGCAAAGCAAGTTTGTTGACCCTTTTACGGTTAAAATCAATCAATCCTGCTTCTTTGCTTCTGTTTAGTGAGGCATTGATTTCAGCACCACTGATATACAAAGAGCGGACAAGATCCTGGTATTGCCATTCTTTTTTACCCAATAAAACTATTTTGAGTAGGACCACAATATCCTGTGGCCGCATGCCATTATGCTTTCTCATGTTACTAAGATACACTATTTTTATCAATTCGCAAAATGCGAAATGAAAAATCACTTTGGATAGAAGTTCATTATTTCTTGAATGTCAGTGTATATAATATTCGTATTCAATACCTTTTGGGCTATATATCCCTGGCAAATGCCGGGGATTTTTTATTTCCCGAGTGAGGCCAATGAAAT
>CANLED010000254.1 GCA_947489175.1 Chitinophagaceae bacterium
TTTAATAAGGTCCCTTATCACCACCGACGCCGCTACCGCCCCAAAAACTGCCGGCAAATAGGAAATCGTACCATACGCCGATTTCTTGAAATTCTTCCCATCCGTCAACATCAAACTCTCTTTGATGGGATCTTCCGGCGAAAAAACCACCTTGATACCCTTTCTGATATTATGTCCCTTTAAATTCTTCCTAATCTGCTGGGCAAATGGACACATATACGTTTCAGAAATATCCACCACTTGAAGCCTCGTTGGATCTAGCTTTGCACCAGCCCCCATGCTGCTCACAAGAGGCAACTGCATTTCATAGGCTAACCTTAGGAAAGTGATTTTCGGTGTGATGCTGTCAATCGCATCAATCATATAATCAGGCCTGCGACTCAATAGCTCCACAACCATCTCAGGTGTTACAAACGATTTTACCACTTCCAACTGGATCTCAGGATTGATAGCCCGCAAACGATCGGCCATAATTTCAGCCTTCGAAACACCATGATTGGTTGACAAAGCAGGCAACTGGCGGTTTCTGTTTGTCGGATCAACTACATCTCCATCAATGATGGTCATACGCCCAATGCCACTCCTAGCAATAAACTCAGCAGCAAAGGAACCAACTCCTCCCAAGCCAACCACCATCACATGCTGCTTCGTAAGATGACGTAGGGCCTCTTCGCCTATTAATAGGCTTGTGCGGGATAACCAAGATATATCTTGCATTTAGTTGAAAGTTTTTAGTTTAAAGTTTATGGACTGCCCGCAAAATTAAACCTTAAACCCATTTGGTTTAAAGTTGAAAGTTTTTTGTTTAAAAATACAAGTTGTGAAATTAAACCTTAAACCCAGTTGGTTTAAAGTTGAATGTTTATGGTTTAAAAATACAAGTTGCAAAATTAAACTTTCAACTTTAAACCTTAAACTATTAAACATTTGTTTAACTTTGCGCCTCATGGATACAAAAGAACACATCATGCAGGTAAGTATGTTGCTCTTCTCTGAAAAGGGATTTGAAACAACAACAATGCGGGATATTGCTTCAAAAGCTGACGTAAATCTTGCGCTCATCAATTATCATTTTGGTTCAAAAGAAGGACTTCTAAAAAACATCTTCCAACAACGGGCACTAAACATACAATTTCATATTTGGGAAATTGCCAACAACAAATCCATTGATGAACTTGAAAAAATTCACCAAATCATCGAACATTATGTTGCTAAAATGTTCACCAACCAAGAGTTTCACAAAGTAATGCTACGAGAACTTTTCTCCTCTGAAAGAGAAGAAGTTCATGCAGACACGATTGCCATATTCTCAGAAAATGCGAACATCATCATCGAAATCATCAAACAAGGAATCAAGAAAAAAATATTCAACAAAGTTGACCCAGAACTTTGTTTTGCCACCATTATAGGAACGATTCATCACCTCATGCTTTCCAAATTGCTTAGAGAAAATATCTATGGCGGCAAAGAAAAAAAAGACCCCATATTAGATCCTTCATTCCAAAAACGTGTTACAAATCACATCAAGCAAATCATAGAGAATCATTTAATACCTCCGCTTAAAATCAAATCAATATAATGGACTCCTCAAAGAAAAAATTTCCTGTAAAACAAATTGTAATCATTACCCTACTTCTAGTTGCAGGGTATTTTGGTTTCAAGAAAATCTATTTCTCTGTTACACACGAAACGACAGACAATGCACAGGTGGAAACACAGATTGTGCCTGTCTTGCCAAGGGTTTCTGGCTATGTGAAAGCGGTCAATGTAAGGGACTTCGACTCTGTTAAACAAGGCCAACTCATTGTTGAACTTGATGATGCTGAACTTCAATCGCAAATGGTTGAAGCTGAAGCAGATGTTCAACAAGCTAAAACAGAAGTCATCAACGCTGAAGCTACCTTGCAAAATGCATTATCTACATTGGCGGTATACAAAGCAAACATCACATTAAATGAATTGAGAAAAAGAAAAGCTGATGACGACCAACAACGTGATCAACGCTTGCTCAATGATGGCGCCATCACAAAAAAACAATCAGACGATAGCAAATTTATGGTTGAGTCTTCACAACAACTTCTCATCATCAGCAAAAATGAATACGCCGCAGCACAAAGCAGAATAGCCATTCTTAAAGCAAATATTCAAAAGGCAAATGATGCTGTAAGAATCAAAGAAGCTAAAATTGGACAACTTCAATTAAAAATTTCATACACGAAAATCTATTCTCCACTTTCAGGAAAAATTGGCAAGAAAAATATTTCTGAAGGTCAATTTATTCAATCTGGAACACCCATGTTTTCTGTTGTAAACGACAGTACATTCTGGATAGTAGCCAATTTCAAAGAAAGTCAATTGGAAGCTTTGATTCCTGGGAAAAAAGTGGATGTTCGTATTGAAGCCTATCCTGATATGGCTGTAACCGGCACCATTGCCAGCCTGAGTGAAGCCACTGGCGCTAAGTTCGCCTTGCTACCTCCTGATAACTCAAGCGGAAATTTTGTTAAAGTAACACAACGCATTCCCATCAAAATTTGGATAGATGATGTTCAAAAATATCATGACATGCTAAGAGCTGGTATGAGTGTGTTCATCGTTGCTGAAAAGAAATAAGATGAGTACCAAACCTAAAGGTTTTGCCAGAGCCATCATCGTAATTACCGTCATTTCAGCGGCTATCATGGAGCTGATTGACATTTCTATTGTGAATGTTGCATTGAGCGATATATCAGGTAGTCTTGGCGTTAACATAGAAGATGTTAGCTGGGTAATCACCTCTTATGCAATCGCAAACGTAATCATCATACCTCTTACAGGATTTCTGGGAGAATACTTCGGCAGAAAAAATTATTATGTTGCTTCCATGATCCTGTTCACGCTGGCTTCGTACATGTGTGGACAATCAAACTCCTTGGTAGAATTGATCATCTGGAGATTTATTCAAGGTGTTGGCGGTGGCGCTTTATTGTCCACTTCCCAAGCAATTTTATTCGATGCCTTTGAACCGAAAGACAGGCCCATGGCGGCTGGATTATTCGGGATGGGCATCGTACTCGGACCTACACTTGGTCCAACCGTTGGTGGATTCATCATCGAAAATTTCAACTGGCCGTTGATCTTCATGATCAACCTACCCATTGGTATAATAGCAACAATACTTGCGATGACATTCATCGACAAAAAAGAAGGTGAGGGAACCAAGAAAGACCAAATCAAAATTGATTATATCGGTATCGCACTGTTGATGATTGGCATCAGTTGTCTGCAATATGTATTGGAAAGAGGTGAATCTGAAGATTGGTTTAACAGCGAAATCATAAGATATACGGCGGCCATTGCTACCGTTGGATTGATTAGCTTCATTATCTATGAATTGAATGTAGATCAACCTGCTGTTAATTTAAGGGTCCTGGGCAACAGAAACCTAGCCTTTACAACCATCTTCACTTTTGTTGCTGGGTTCGGACTATTCACCTCCGTTTTCATTTATCCAGTATTGGCCCAAAGAGTGCTTGGATTCACAGCATTTGAAACCGGACTAAGTCTGCTCTTGCCCACCTTAGCAGGTGTAATCATGATGCCCATCATCGGAAAACTAATGAGCAAGGGCGTTACCCCCATCCCTTTTGTAATTGTTGGATTTGCACTCTTTGCAGTTTATGCCTTTATGAGTGCAGGCGTTAGTCCAGACGTTGGCAAAGACGATTTTTTCTACCCACTCTTGATCCGTGCATTTGGTATATCCATGTCGCAGCTTCCATTGATTAGTCAGGCTGTGGTTGGACTCCAACCCAAGGATTATGCAGCTGGAATTTCACTTAACAACATGATCAGGCAATTAGGTGGAGCTTTCGGAATTGCGATTGCCAACAATTACGTGGCCATTCAATTTGCGATGCACAGGACTGCACTGGTTTCAAATTTAGAAGTTGGTAGTGCCCCATTAACTGAAAGAGTACAACAAATTTCAGGTGGATTAATAGCCAGGACAGG
>CANLED010000255.1 GCA_947489175.1 Chitinophagaceae bacterium
CTAACAATTCCTGAAAAGGTTTCTGGGTTTATTTTTCCTTGATAAACAACATCGATATCGTACCATCTGCTAATGATGCGCATGATGCTTTTTACATCCATGCTTTTAAAAACAAATAGGTCATTCTTCCATGCGATTTCATCATAGATGTCAACATCAGCAAGCAATTCCATTTCATTTAATGCCTTATCAACTTTGATTTGTTGTCGAGGAAGAAGTGACTTAGCTCTCCCGTTAAATAAGAAATTTATTTTTCCTTCTACCAGTGTAGTTCTTAAAAATTCTTCGTCTTGATATGCGTTGATGTTAAAAGATGTACCCTTTACTTCGATTTGGGCGCCATTTTCAAGTGTCACCCTGAATGGTTTTTTAGCATCTTTTTTTACTTCAAAATAGGCTTCTCCTTTTAGTTCAACCAATCTTTCATTGGCAACAAACGAAACAGGAAACCGGAGGGAAGAGGCTGCGTTCAACCAAACAACAGTGCCATCAGCCAATATCAATTGGTATTTTCCCCCTTTGGGTGTTTGGATTGTATTGTAGGCAATTTCAAGGTTGTTACCTGTGGTATTGTATTTAACAACGCCATCCATTTTAATTACCTGAACATTTTTTTCAGCAGCAATACCACCATTAGCAAGACTGTCAAGAGAAATAATTCTTCCATCTGCCAAGGTAAGGGTGGCTTTATTGCTGCCGGGAGTTATTTCAACAGGCGTTGCAACGTAGGTTGTAGGCTTGATGTGGTTGGGTTTCCATATAAAAAATCCGATAATTAATAATGCGGCAACAGCACTCCATGTGAAATACTTCCTTTGAGGTGTTGAAATTTTAATCGTTTGCGTTGACTGTGTTTCATCCAACTTCATTTTAACTTGATTCCATGCATTGTCTACCGACAAGCTATTCATGAAATCTATGGCTGAATCTTGGGCGTTAGCCCTTGTGATTTCTTCTAAAAGCATGACGTTCGCTGGATTGGCTTCAATCCAATCCGTTAGCTCTTGCTGCTCTTCCGCTGTTAGCCCCTCATTAATCTGTTTGAAGATTAAATCGGCATAATGCAATTGTTTTTCAATTTCCATTGATTGGTTATTTAACTATATTTCCAAATCGGATTGAATGTGGGCACACTATTTTAATAAACAACCCAGCTTTATTTTCGGGTGACAGAAAATGAAAATATATTTAAAGGCAACAAAAAGACGCTATAGATTGAGAAGTAGCAACAAGGCAAAAGCACGGGGGGCCATTTTTGTGCGTAATATCTGAAGCGCCCTCTTCTTTTGGGTTTTTACGGTGTTGATGGAGACATTGAGTTTTTTGGCTATCTCCTCATTTTTCAATCCTTCGAAGAAGGAAAGGGTAATCACATTTTTACATCCTTTGGGCAGATGCATTAAAGCGAGGTGTACTTCTCCTGCTACTTCAGCTTTGATTAAATTGTTTAATGCAATTGGGTCTTCTGATATGGGTAAGTCTAATGTATCGGCATGTTTTTCTTCAACTGCCTTGTGTTTTAATTGGTTGAGGCAGGCATTTTTCACGGAGAGGTAAAGGAATGATTTCAAGGCTTTTTCAGCCTCAAAATTTTGTAATTTACCTTGTAACCGCATAAATACATCTTGTACCATATCCTCCGCTATTTCTTTGTCATTCACCATCGTATAGGCATAATAACATAGCCTTGGATAGTAGGCACGAAAAATTCCTTCCATGCTTTCTATCGTAACTGTGGTATGAATAGTATGTTCATTTTGCAATGACTGCATAGCTTAAATTTACGAAATCAGTGCGAAATCGAACAATTGGATTTTAAACTGGAAACCTAATTTGATTTATTGAGGTCATTTCATTTTAATAAACTCAACAATCCCATCAACCATTTTTTGTGAAATAGGCAAGGTAGGATTGTTGTAAGTGGCCATATTTGCTTGCCTGTCTCCTTCAACTATTTTGAATATATGGTTCATGTTTTCAATGACCAACAATTTGCTTTTTGGATTTGCTTTATTCAATAACTCAGCATCTGTCAGACTCACTTGAATGTCTTTCGTACCTTGAATGATGAGTGATTTTTTCTTGATGTTTTTTATCTCCATTTGAGGATCATGCTTGAACCATGAAACCATGTATGGTTGCACACTTGGACGAAATATTGAGAATAAGAGTGGGTTTACTTTATCAACCGTTTTCCCTGATTTTAAACTGTCTATTATTGCAAAGCATGTATCTTTTATTTGCTTCGGTTGTGCTGATAATTGTTCTTTTAATATCAAGTCGGCTGACCTTCCAGCGCCTGCAACCGAAATAAATGAGGCCTTGTTTTCAGCTGCAATCATCCCAATCAACGATCCTTCACTGTGGCCGATTACAATGACTTTTGAAAACTGTTTGTTGGATATTAAATAATCTATCCATCCCTTTGCATCGTTGACATAATCATCAAACCTCAAATCCAATTCACTTTTTCCACTTTTTCTGCTTTCCGCAACACCCCTTTTATCGTAACGCAAGCTTGCAATGCCTTGTTTGGACAAGGCTTCGGCAAGCATCTTCAATGAATTGTTTTTCATGGACATGTTATTGCCGTCTCTGTCTGTTGGTCCAGATCCAGCAATAATCAGTGCAACAGGACCTTTTTTGTTATTGTTTGTTGGCAATGTTAATGTTCCGAAAATCTCTCCTGTGGCTGTTTTGAGGATGATTGGTTGTGTCGATAGCGTGTCATTATTTTGTGCATGTACCACTATACATGAAACTAAAAAAAATATGATTGCTGTTAATTTATTTTTCAATGTTGATGTTATTTGATTTCGCTGAAGTTGATAATTATGATATCAACTTTTTCGATGATCTAAGAATGAATATTTCTAAATTTATAACTTTAATTTTTTCACGCCTTCCTTTGTAATTTTTACCGGCAGGATCAATCCATTTTCATCGAAGTTCATTTCATCAATGCAAGTCTCCCTCGAATTTCCATCTTTTTCAGTCAATGGTCTTCTGTGATACACAATGTAGTATTTGTCTTTCCCAGGTATCGAAATTACAGAATGATGCCCCGCACCAGTTGCAATGGAAGGATCTTGTTGTAAGATTTTACCAATGCGTTTAAATGGTCCCATGGGTTGATCTGCAATGGCATAAGCCACGCTGTAATTCGGACCTGTCCATCCACCTTCAGACCACATAAAATAGTATTTTCCATTTCTCTTGAACATGAATGGTCCTTCAACATACCCTTCGGGAGTTATTTCTTTGAAAGTTTTGCCATCATCAAATGGAATAAATCCATTGAAATCGTTGTTGAGCTTTGCTATGTTGCAATGCCTCCATCCTCCATAATACATGTAGTATGAGCCGTCATCATCTTGAAAAACAAATTGGTCTATCGGCTGCGCTCCGTTGTGAAACTTGTCGATCAATGGTTTACCTAAATGATCTTTAAAAGGACCAGCGGGTGAATTAGAAACCGCAACGCCAATGCCGCCTAACTCCTCATTTTTTTGAATATCATTTGCAGCAAAGAAGAGAAAATATTGTTTGTTTTTTTGGATGATGGCTGGGGCCCACATGGCTTTTTTTGCCCATTTGACGGCACTTGTATCGATGATACGAGAATGTTTTTCCCATTTGATCAGATCGGGTGAAGAGAAGGCATCGAGAAATACCTGTTTCTCGTAAGGGGCTGAGAAAGTGGGATATATCCAGTATTTTTTACCGAAGATTGTAGCTTCTGGATCAGCGTACCATCCTGGAAAGAGTGGATTGCCACTAACTTTTTCGGGGATTTTGTTGGCTTGTGACCATGCATGTGAACTGCACACAATGAGGCAACATAGAAGATATAAGTGAATCTTTCTCATTGCTCAAATTTAGTCTAAAATGAGGTTGATTAAACAGGGTTATTTCCTATCTGCCATCATCTTCATGATTTCAATTCCCAACCCATCCGAAATGGCATTCATGTTGAAGGCATT
>CANLED010000256.1 GCA_947489175.1 Chitinophagaceae bacterium
AATGCAAATTTTTATTTCTAAAATTCATTTTTTATTAAAAACTATTGTTGTCCGAGATAAATTTTTAATAAAGGTTTGTTTTTAGGCCTCCTTTTCTCAATTTTGCTGCGACTAAACAAGAAAATTTGATATGGACAAAAGTATCGATTATGTCGGACAGCCAATATTTACCTAATTCAATTTTTATTTTTCTTCATTCCTAAACACCACCAACCCGTCAAACACATCCACCACAACCGTTTTGGATTTATCAATATCTCTCGCAAGAATTCTTTTGGAGAGCTGGTTGACAATCTCCTTTTGTATAAGACGCTTCAATGGCCTGGCTCCAAACTGTGGATCATACCCATGCTCAGATAAGAAATCAAGAGCATAGTTGGTGAAACTAAGCTCAATTCCAGCATCTGCAACCAGTTTTTTGAGGTTATTTAGCTGAATTTCAATGATCTTTCTTACTTCTTTTTTTTGCAAAGGTTGGAACATAATGATTTCGTCCACCCTATTTAGAAATTCTGGCCTTACTGTTTGCTTCAGTAAATTCATCACCTCTATTTTTGCTCTTTCTGCTATGCGCTCCAAACTGTCTTGTCCGGCTTGGTCAAAGGCATCCTGTATGAGGTGACTTCCTATATTGCTGGTCATAATAATAATGGTATTCTTAAAATTGACCACCCTACCCTTGTTGTCTGTCAATCGCCCATCATCCAATACCTGCAACAATACATTCCAAACATCTGGATGTGCCTTCTCAATTTCGTCTAGCAATACAACACTGTATGGCTTCCTTCTTACTGACTCTGTTAATTGTCCTCCTTCATCATATCCAACATAACCTGGAGGAGCACCCACCAGCCTTGATACTGTATGCTTCTCCTGATACTCACTCATATCTATCCTTGTCATCAACTTTTCATCATCAAATAAATAAGATGCCAAGGTTTTTGCCAATTCCGTTTTACCAACGCCTGTCGTTCCCAAGAAAATAAACGAGCCTATTGGTCTATTTGGATCTTGCAATCCTGCTCGACTTCTTCTGATAGCATCCGCTACTGCAGTGATGGCTTCTTCTTGTCCCACCACCCTTTCATGCAAATGCTCTTCTAAATTCAACAACTTCTCCATGTCACTCTGTAGCATTTTGGCTACAGGAATTCCAGTTGCCTTGGCTACATTTTGAGCGATGTCCTCTGCATCTACCTCTTCTTTGAGCAACCTCTTCTCTCCTGTCGAACTGAGTTCCTCTGTAACTTTTATGATTAACTCTTCCTTCTCTTTTACTTTCCCGTACCTAATTTCTGCTACCAATCCGTAATCACCTTCTCTTTCTGCCTTTTCGGCCTGAAGCTTAAGTTGTTCGATATCAGCCTTGGCTTGTTGGACTTTTTCCACCAATTCCTTTTCCTCCATCCATTTTGATTTGAGGGTGTCTCGTTGCACCGACAAATTACCCAACTCTGTATTAAGTTCTTTCATTTTAACATCATCATTTTCTCTCTTGATGGCTTCTCGCTCAATTTCCAGCTGTCTTATTTGTCGCTCCAACTTATCCAATTCCTCTGGCATTGAATTCATTTCCAACCTTAATTTGGCAGCACTTTCATCAATCAGGTCTATTGCTTTATCTGGCAAAAACCTGTCAGATATATACCTATTAGATAGCTCAACAGCAGCAATGATGGCTTCGTCTTTAATACGTACATGGTGATGGGTCTCATACCTGTCCTTTAATCCACGTAAGATTGAAATGGCATCTTCGATACTCGGTTCATTGATCATCACTTTTTGAAACCTCCGCTCCAATGCCTTGTCCTTTTCAAAATACTTTTGATATTCGCTCAAAGTGGTTGCACCGATAGCCCTAAGCTCTCCCCTTGCCAAAGCTGGTTTTAAAATATTGGCAGCATCCATGGCACCGTCTCCCCCGCCTGCTCCTACCAAGGTATGTATCTCATCAATAAATAGTATGATCTCCCCATCACTTCCTGCCACTTCTTTTACAACGCCTTTCAGCCTCTCTTCAAACTCTCCTTTGTATTTCGCGCCTGCTATCAAGAGTCCCATATCCAACGCATAAATCAACTTGCTCTTTAAATTTTCTGGAACATCCCCATTTAATATTCTCATGGCCAACCCCTCTGCTATGGCAGTTTTACCAACACCTGGTTCTCCTACAAGAATTGGGTTGTTTTTTGACCTCCTCGTTAAAATATGCAATGTTCGCCTGATTTCTTCATCCCTTCCTATAACAGGATCGAGTTTGCCCAAGCGTGCCATTTCTATCAGGTTTTTAGCGTATTTATTCAATGCATTGAACTGGGTTTCTTGGGTTTGACTTTTAACCTTTTCGCCCTTTCTTAACTCATTGATGGCAGTTGTTAACCCTTTTTCTGTCAACCCTGATTCTTTCAACAACTTTGCCGTAGAATCATTACCCATCACCAAAGCCAACAACAAATGTTCGGGTGTTACAAACTCGTCACCAAACTTTGATGCAAGAGACCCTGCTTTCAACAACAAATTATTTGCGTCCCTACCCAATGTTTGTGCAGCTTCCCCGCTAGATTTTGGTAACTTTTGTAATGCTTCCTTTAACTTCGTGTTTAATAGCTGAACCGATACATCGTTCTTTTTAAGAAGATAGTCAACAGGTGACGTTTTCTGATCTAGCAGAGCCTGCAATATATGGTCGTTTTCTATGTTGGGATTTCCTGCATTGAAAGCCAATTGCTGGGCAGCTTGAACAGTTTCAGAAGCTTGTATGGTGAAGTTATTTAAATTCATATATTATACTTTTATGAAATACATCCATCAAATGAATATCCATTTAAAAAAAGAGGTAAATATGTCATATTTTTTGTTTAAAACATGTCGCAAATGCAGTCTAGTATTGATTTTCATGCTAATATTGCAGTCTATTAAAGCCCAAGATGATTTCTCCCAATTGAATGCAATTTTAACGAAGAATGAAAAGACTTTTGGCAAAGAGTACGTTGTTGTTGTGAATAAAGCAGGGAAAAATATATTCTTAAAGCAATCAGAAGATTTTAATTTTAAAATGCCAGCTCCTATTGGCAATAGCAGCAAATGGTTGACGGTGGCTTTGGTGATGATCTTTGTTGATGAGGGAAAAATAAAACTTGACGATCAAGTAACAAAATACCTTCCCATTTTTGAAAAATACATGAAAGGATTTATCAACATCCGTGATTGTTTAACAGAAACAACTGGCGTAGAAGGTGATGCAAATGGCATACTTAAAATTGCACAAAAAAATAAGTTCGAGTCCTTAGAGGAAGAAGTAAATTTTTATGCAGCAAAAAGACTAATTGAGGACAACCCTGGTACACATTTTTCGTATAGCTCAGTTGGACTAAACATTGCAGGGAGAATTTTGGAAGTCATAACTAAAAAGACTTTTGATCGAATTGCTCAGGAAAAATTATTCAGGCCACTTGGAATGAAAGCAAGTACTTTTTACAATGAAAATGGAGCTACAAATCCTTCTGGTGGTGCTACCTGCAGCGCATTTGATTATATCAATTTCATGCAAATGATCATGAACAAAGGCGTGTTTAACAATAAAAAGGTATTGAGCGAAAATGCCATTTCAGAAATATTAAGAAATCAATTTCCTGATGCTAAAAAAAGATCATCACCTGAATTGGTTGCTGGATTTACCTATGGGATGGGATGTTGGATTCAGGAAGAAAATGGCAATGGCTCACCAAATATAATTTCTGCACCTGGATTTTCGGGAACATGGCCATGGATTGATTTTTCAAAAAAATATGCAGCCATCATTTTTGAGAAAAAAACTTTAACACAACAAAGAAAAGATCTCTATATGCAAATAAAAAACAGCATCGAAGAGGTATTGAAATGAACATAAAATTTTGCTCAACATGAGCCAATACCTTCAAAACAATGCTATTAAAGTCAAGGAAATTGCGGGTGCAATTGGCTTTGATCATTG
>CANLED010000257.1 GCA_947489175.1 Chitinophagaceae bacterium
CTAAACCTTCTCAACTTTCTCAACTGGCCGAAGGCCCCTTCAACTACTTCAACCCCTTCAACTAACTGGCTGTTCCCTCGTCCCCTGTCCCTCGTCCCTAGTCCCTGGCTGTATACGTCAACGCCTCAGGCAAGTATGTTTTTATTTTAGCAATACGTGTTGCATCAGAAGGATGGGTGCTTAAAAACTCAGGTGGCTTCTCCCCTTTCGAGGCATTCTGCATTCTTCCCCAAAAGGCCAATGCTTCGTTAGGATCATATCCTGCCATCGCTGCCCAAATCAGTCCATAACGATCTGCTTCCAATTCTTGTTTTCTTGAGAAAGGCAACATAAAACCAACGGTGCTGCCGATACCATAGGCTTGCAGAAACATATCTTGGGTTTCTGCAGGTTTTTTAGAAAGCGCCACAGATAACGCCACACCACCCAATTGTTGAATCATGGATTCGCTCATGCGTCGATTTCCGTGTTGTAAAAGTGCATGTGAAACTTCATGACCTATTACCACAGCCAAGGCGTTTTCATTCATAGTAACTGGAAGGATGCCTGTATAAACAACAATTTTACCGCCGGGCATGCACCATGCATTGATAGCGCTGTCTCTTACTGTGTTGTATTCCCATTCAAATCCATTTAATACGGATGCTTTGTTTTTATCTTTGAAATATTTTTCAACGGCTTTGGTTATTTTTAGGCTGACACGTTGAACCATGGCAGCGTTGACATCTTTTGCAGGAGAAAGGACCACATGTTTTTGCAAGAAATCCTTGTATTGATCAGCAGACATAGATTGTATTTCTTTTTCAGGGAGAAAAGAAAGCTGGGTTTTTCCTGAAAGAGAATTTTTCGAACAAGATGAAAATAAAGAAAGAACCAGTGATACAATTAGGGTTGTTTTTAAGCTATGTTTCATCATGCAAATGTTAGAAATTAGATGTTAATAAATACAAAAATATTAGGTAAAAAATTAGGGCAGGAATTTAAATTCCTGCCCATTTCCTTACTCAAATGAATGTTCTTGTAAATATTGAAAATTACGACATCAATTTAAAAAGGATTATTTAAACTTTTTCTAACTGCCCGTGCTTAATAACATCAATCACTTCTTGCCGATTTTTTACCAGTAGGGTTTGCAATATACTAATCAAGTCATTTTCCTTTTTTGGCTCAAACTTCAAATCATCATCTGTTAATTGAGGATACTTTTCTTTAAGTTGTTTTAACTGAACAGCCCAATCTCCAGTGATCTTGAAGTTTTCTTCAGTCTTCTTTTGTGTGGTTTCTATAATTTTTGTTTTCATTAATTATTAAGAAACAAAAGTAAAAACAAGGTAGAACCAAAAACATGACGAGAGTCAATCATATTAATGAGATATCCTAAACCACTTGTTATCAAAAAAAAAAATCAATCTATCTGACCAAAATCAAAAGAAGAAATATTTTAGGCAAAAAAAGACCGCCTCAGCATTTTATATCTGAGGCGGTCTTTATTAAAAAATCAACTTAAATTAATAACCAGGATTCTGAGTAAGTACTGACTTACCATCTTTCTGAGAGTTTAGTATCTCATCAGATGGAATTGGGTAATAATTATTTTTAGATTGGAATGTTTTACCTGCCATATAAGCTCTTTTGGTAAATGTCTTACCATCCCATGATCTACCAGCTACTGACTCTTTTGCAGCGTATGCATTTAGCACTTTTTCTGCAATTCCCCAGCGTACTAAATCAAAGAACCTATGACCTTCCATTGCGAACTCAAGGCGTTGCTCCATGTGAACTGCATTTTTTGCAAATTCAGCACCCTTCGTTGCGAATGTACCTGCGGGGTATACACTCACTTTAATATTAACTGAGGCATCCTGTGGAGTTGTTCCATTTGCCCTTGCCCTGATAAGGTTCACATAAGTTTGAGCAGCAGCCAAATTTCCAGTTTCTGCTTCACATTCTGCAAGCCAAAGGATTACATGAGACAATCGAAGCAAACGGTAGTTATTGTTTACAGAACGACGATCAGTTGCATGTGTTGTTGAATTCTCTTCACTAACATAATACATCCATTTTTTACCTGTAAATGGACCAGAATAGTTTTGGTCGCGAATCCAAGAACTACCAGGGAAAACGCCCCAATCAAGGAACTTGACACCCCTACGACCTACAGACCAGTCTAACCTTGGATCAACAGATTGAGTGTAATCTGGAGTCCATGCGTCAGAAAACTTAAGCCCTTGATCGCTAGGAACATCAACATTGTTATATGTGTCAGCACTTCCATCAACGGCATTACCAATGAGGGGTAAACCAGCTGCATCTGTTCTAAATGCATTCACAAGGTTATGTGAAGGCAAATAGAAACCGCAGCAACCACGACCAGGAGATGTTGAAGTATAAGGCCAGTTCAAGGTAGAACCTTTGTTACCATTTCCACCTGTTGTACCATCGTTGATTGAAAACTGAACTTCGAAAATTGATTCAATGTTATTGTTGGTAACAGTTCTAAAATTGTCATGATACTCTTTAGTCAACTGTTTTCCTGAATTAGTGTAAACGTCAAGCAACTCAGTTTTTGCAGCAGCCCACTTCTTTTGGAAAATAAGGGCTTTGCCTAAGTATGCCTTTGCTGACCACCTTGTTGCACGTCCTTTATTTGCTTGAGTAGCTGGAAGATTTGCTGCAGCAAATTTGAAGTCATCCTCTATTTTAGGCCAAATATCAGTGTTATTAGGAACCAATACACCTGAAGGATCTCCCCTTTTGTAGGTTTTTTCATCAACATAAGGAACGTTGTTCCACATTTTCTTGGCTTCAAAATGGTAGTGACCACGAAGGAACCTTGCTTCAGCAATAACTTGATTTTTTTCAACATCCGTCATGTCTTTTACATCAGGATCACTTGCAAAAATGATTACTTCATTGCAACGAGAAATCGCATCATAAGCATGTTGCCATTTACCCCTAAAGTGTGTATTGTCTGCAAGCCAGTTATACTGCTCGATGAAAGACTGCTCAGGTTGGTCACCTGCATCAGTACCTTTTACAGCATCATCTGAAGCTACGCCACCATAAACCCAATTATCGATTGCAGCATGCCATTGTGTTGTACCAGAGCCAACGCCATCAAGAAGGGAATATGCACCAACAAGAAGAGCACTAACACCTGCCTTGCTTTTCAGCTGGGCAGCACTTGCCACACCCTGTGGGTTTACATCAAAGAATTTCTGGCAACCAAAGATCATAACCATGATCGCCGGTAGAAGTAGAAATTTTATTTTTTTCATAATCGTTATTTTTTTTCTGAATATTCAATTTAGAATTTAAACTTTAAACCCAAAAGGTAGGTCTTGGCAACAGGATAAGCACCTTCGTCAATTCCCATGTGGAAGTCTTGGTTGTTATTCTCAGATGTACGGATATTGATATCTGGATCCATACCAGTGTACTTTGTTAGGGTCAGGATATTTTGTCCCTGAATATAGATTTGTGCACCAGCGATTCCAACCTTTTTCATGATGTTGTTTGGAATGGTATACGTCAACTGAACATTGCTCAATCGGAGGTAAGAAGCATCCTCTATGAAGTAAGAAGAAACAACAGATCCACTTACCGCATCACTTGAATTCAACTTAGGTAATTTTGGATTAGTTGTATTTCCATAAGACTCATACAACATTCTCTTAGACCTGTTACCTTGGAAGGTGTTGAAGTCCGTCCAATAGCGAACATAGTTGAATATATCACCGCCTTGCTGTCCTTTTGCAAAGATGGCTAGGTCAAAATTCTTGTATCCAGCACTGAGGTTGATACCATAAATGAAATCAGGATGAGGATTGCCCAAAATCGTACGGTCTGCAGCAGAGATAACGCCATCTTTATTTACGTCCCTAAAGTTGAAAGTTCCCTCAGCTGTATAGCTACCAAATTTGGGCGCAGCAGCTGCAGTTTGTGCAGTATGAATA
>CANLED010000258.1 GCA_947489175.1 Chitinophagaceae bacterium
GTTACAGAAATTGAAGAAGAGTCTTTACAGCCATTGAAATTGATTGCTTCAACAATATATGTTCCACCTAATTTTGCGAATAACTTATTGGTGATAGAAACGGTGTTGCCCCCCAAAATCCATTTATAAGAGGAAAAGTTCTTTACATCTTGACTTACTATTGTTGTTAAAAAAACAGAATCATCTGCACAAAAAATATTAGACCCCGGAGTAAAAGTGATAAGAGGGTTTGTTGGCGAAGCTAGAATTATTATTGGTTTAGTTGCAATAGATTTGCATCCATTCAAATCTTTAGCTGTTAAGGAAACAGTAAAGGTATCTACACCGCTGTATTTGTGGCTAATGGAATTCTGTGTGGATGATTGTCCATCACCAAAATCCCATAAATACGTTGCTGTTGGATCAGAAGTTATCGTTTTATTGTTGAAAATAATGTTGTTTTGTTTTGAGCAGGTAATAGATGTTGAATTGATATCAAATTGAGCTGAAACAAATACATCTATTACCGTAACATTGGTGGTATTGCTTGCTGCAGTATTACCTAAATAAGAAACTTGAACAGCATACCTATCACTTGTATTAGCCGATACGGATATAGCTGAAGCTGTTGAAGCATTAGTCCACAAAAAATTCATATCAGTATGTGGAATTTCTGCAATCGCATATCCTTTGTACTGTGCGGGAACAACATCCGCCATGTCACTCCATTGCCCAACTGTGTTATTTAAGCCTATTGAAGCAAAATTTGCATTGACGGAGGTTGCAAAAATATCATTAGGCTCAGAAGAATACCAATTGGTGAAAGTGGTGTCTAAAGACCTTCCATCAATCCAAAACCAACCTCTGCCTGCATCTGAAGGTGTTTCATTTGCATAATTTTGATATAGTCCAAACCAAAAGTAGGTATCAAATTTTGTCCTATTTGGCAGTAAATTATAATACACAAAATTATTTTCGTTGGCACTGTCGATAACCCAAAGATCCATGCCATTTAATTTGGCTTCGGCTCTTGCTTGGGTCCAACTTCGTGAAACAGTATCAACAAAATAATCGCTTCCATCATACGTACCAATAAACCTAAATGTACCGATGGAGACAGTTGGATATAAAACCAGGTTGCTTCCTCTGCAAAGAGTAGTATCAGCTTGTGTTAACTTAACAGACAAACCTTGTCCTATTGATGTAAAACATGAAAACGTGAGAAGGATAAAGAGAGAATATTTTCTCATAAAAATTAATATAATAAATTTTTATAACCTTCAATTTTAGGGTTATTATAGCATATACAAATAAAACCCATTTAACGCATTTATTGTCAATAAATTGTGTTAAAAATTCAACTTAGCTGAAACAATATATGATGTTATTGAAATCATGAAGGACTTCAATAACATCATTTAATATTGAGAAGATTAATTCAAATTCAACATGGCCTTCGTAATTCTTGCCATAGCCTCTTCAATTTTACCCATGCTGTTGGCAAATGAAATTCTGATGCAATCTGGTTCACCAAATGCACGACCTGTTACGGTTGAAACGTGAGCAGTATTTAATAAATACATGCAAAGGTCATCGGCATCTTTAATTAATTGATCGCCAATCTTCTTTCCAAAATAAGCCTTTATTACTGGGAACACATAAAATGCACCGTCTGGTTCAGCAATTTCAACACCAGGAATCGATTTCAGCAATTCCAACATCCTCGCTCTACGCTTGGTGAATTCTACATTCATGGCGATGCTTGGCGCTAAATCACCTGTTAATGCTTCAATTGCCCCACGCTGAGTAACTGCTGTTGCTCCACTTGTATATTGTCCTTGTAATTTTTCACATGCTTTTACGATGGTAGGATGTGCTGCAATATATCCCAAACGATAACCCGTCATAGCGTATCCTTTGCTCAATCCATTGATGACAATAACCCTATCTTTGATATCATCAAATTGTGCAATGCTTTCATGCTTGCCAACGAAATTGATGTATTCATAGATTTCATCTGAAATGATGAAAACCTGAGGATATTTTCTAAATACAGCAACTAAGCCTTCAAGTTCTTCTTTTGAGTAAACTGAACCGCTTGGGTTGCAAGGAGAAGAAAACATGAAAAGAGTGGTTTTCTCTGTAAGTGCAGCTTCAAGTTCTTCTGGAGTAATTTTATATTTATTTTCAATCGATGTTCTAACAAGTACAACATTCCCTTCAGCCAATTTTACAATTTCTGAATACGTTACCCAAAATGGAGTAGGAATAACAACTTCATCACCTTTATTAACAATAGCCATCACAACATTCGCCAAACTTTGCTTAGCACCTGTAGAAATCAAGATGTTCTCTTGCTTGTATTCTAATTGATTGTCTCTCCTCAGTTTAGTGCAAACAGCTTCCCTCAAATCAGGAAAACCTGCCACAGGTGTGTAGTGACTGTAATTATCATCAACCGCTTTTTTCAAAGATTCCTTGATATGTTCGGGAGTATCGAAATCTGGTTCACCCAGAGAAAGATCAATAATATCAATGCCTTGCGCCCTCAATTCTCTGCCTAACTTGGCCATTTTGAGGGTTTCCGGTTCTGCAAAAAGTTCAAGTCGAGAAGAAAGTTTCATGTGCTAAGATTTGATGCAAATGTAAAGAAAAGTAAAATAATACGTTTAAAACAGACGATTGAGTAGAAAAAGATTTCAACAGAAATCATGGGCATTGAAATAAAAAAAAATACTGAGATATTCGTCAGAAAGCCCTAACTTAAAATCGAAGACAGAAGAAAGGATTTTGAGACCAAAATCCCTATCTTTGCCCCCCTTATAACAAGGGATATTATAAAGCATAAACCAAAATTTATATGCAACTGAAAGGTTTGGTACGTTTTTTTGCCATTGCGCTGATTGTAATTTCTTTCTATCAGCTTCATTTTACGTTGGTTGTACGCAGCCACGAGAGTAAACAAAAAGAAAAAGCCACCGCATATACCAATGCGAATTTTTCGAAGGAAAGTACAGAAGTTAAAGACATTGAATTTAACAAGAGACTTCGCCGTTTGTTAGACAGCACAAAGGAAGTTACTGTAACTTACGGCATTACGGGGGCTATTAGCTACCAAAAAGCCAAAGAACAAGAACTTAACCTAGGTCTTGACCTTCAAGGTGGTATGAGTGTTACACTCGAAGTAGAACTAGAAGGATTGCTTAAATCATTGGCCAACAATCCAAAAGATGTTGCCTTGAACAATGCAATTAATGCCGCTAACCTTGAAAAGTCAAACAGCGACGCAGATTTCATTACGCTTTTCGCCAATGCTTACAAAAAGCAAAACCCCAATGCAAAGTTGGCGACCATTTTTGCTGGAACGGGTGGCAGAACAGTGAAAATTGAAGACAATGACAATGATGTAATCACTAAATTGAAAGCATCCGCCGAAGGTGCCATCAGCAATACTTTCAATGTATTGGGGAAACGTATCGACCAATTTGGTGTTGCCCAACCAAATATCCAATTGGATAAAAATAAGGGAATCATCACGGTGGAACTTCCAGGTGTGAAGGATGATCCTGAGCGTGTAAGGAAATACCTTCAAGCCACAGCTAACCTACAGTTCTGGGAAGTCTACAACATTGGTGAACTCGACAAACCTTTTACTGATGCAGAAAAAGCATTGCAGGCTTATTATGCAACCAATAAAAAAGTTGACACGATAGCAGCACCTGTAACAACAGTAACTACAGACACAACCAAATCCGCTACAATTGGAGAATTGGTTAAAGGAGGTTCTAAAGCAGCCGTTGATACCAGCAAAAATCAAGCATCGGTTCAATCATTTTTCAAAATATTCCAACCAGTTCCTCCACAACAAGATGCACAAGGCAGAATGTCATTTGCACCTTATTTGGGATTTATTTCAGGAAGGGACACTTCAGTTTTCAACGAGTACATTAACCTAGAGTCGGTTAAAAGCCAATT
>CANLED010000259.1 GCA_947489175.1 Chitinophagaceae bacterium
ACTTGGACATGATTCATTTTATTCCGATAGATGAAAATCAAGTTTTGCCAAGGTTTTTACCGAATGGATCGAAGATTTTCTTTTAGTATTAATCCTTGCTTTTAATGTGATTAAAATTATCAATGATGCAGCTAGAAATGAAAAAAATAATTACGATAGCTCTCTCGGGAATTCTTTTTCTTGGGGGATGTAAAAAATGGGAATCTCAAATATCGGTAAACGATTCAAAATTAGAGATTCCGTTGATGAGACAATTGAGGTCGGATCCATTGTTGACAACCTTCACTGCGATGGTAGAAAGAACAGGGTATGACGTGATTTTGACATCTTCACAGAATTTCACAGTTTATGCGCCATTAAATGCTGCCTTGGCATCATTAGATCCAGCGATTGCAGGAGATTTAACCAGGCTTACAAAATTTGTGGCAAACCACATTACTCCACAAACGTATTACAGTAAAGATGTAGTTTCTGCTCAGCGCATAAAAATGAACAGTGGGAAATACAACAATATAAAAGGGAGTCTAATTGAGGATGCATCCATTGTAAAAGCTGATCAATATGCAAAAAATGGGGTGATACAAATTATCGACAAACCTCTTTTGTTTCTTGAAAATACGTGGAATACACTAAGTACAAACGCAACAATACCATCAAAGCAAAAAGCATATTTACTTTCCTTATTCGGGAAGGTATTTGATCCTTCAAAAGCTGTTCAAATTGGGGTGAATTCGGTTAATGGAAATCCTATTTATCAGGCGGGTACAGATTCTATTCAGACCAACCGATATTGGAGAGATGTTTATGACTTAACAGATGAATCAAAACAATTTACCATGTTTGTGCTGGAAGATACTGCTTGGGATTCTGAAATAAATAAATTCAAATCTTATTATGCAACAGGAACGGTTGACAGTACCTTAAGTGCCACCAGTTGGGATATTGTGAAAGATTTTGCAATTGAAGGTTTATACAATCAGACAGTAATCCCAGATACTTTGTTGTCCAAGTTCAATGTAAAAGTACCGGTGAACAAAGCTTCTATTGTAAGAACAATCAAAACATCCAATGGAATTATTTATGTGATGAGGAGGGTTAGTGTAGCGCCAAAAGAAAAGTTTAAATCTATTGTGATTCAAGCAGAAAATTACCGTTTCCAAAGTGCAGATAAGCTGGGTGTTACTTTCTTTAGGGATAGATTCAATCCAGTTACTAAAAGCGATTTCAGGGATATGCTTGTTTACAATCATGGCATTGCATTGTTCAATGTAAACTATAGAATAACAAATGTTCAAAGCGTAAAATATAGGGCATATTGGGTTGCTGTAAATGATTTTCAGACAGCAACTTTCACGCAACGCCTTGGAATTGGCAGTCCAACTTCAACGCTGTTGCCATACACGAATGTTGTTGCAAATAATTTTGGAGAAGTTCTGTTGGGAGAATTTACCAACAGTAGATATGCACCATTTTTAGATTTGTTTTTAACATCTGCAAACAGTACAACCGCAGCAGTGAATCCACTTGTTTGTGATTATATTAGGCTTGAACCTGTTATACTGTAACAACAAAAAACCATGACAATAGATACTCATTCAACTAAAAATAGTAAGATGCGCATAGTAATTTTTTCATTGTTTTTCTTTGTATGTGCACCAGCAATCGCTCAGGTGGCCGCAAAAAGAGGAAAGCCCGTTGTATCAAATGATCAAAAAAGAAATACGGTAACCGGAACAATTTTAGATGCCGCATCAAAAAGGCCAGCACCCGGTGTTCGTGTGCAAGTAGAAGGGGTTTCGGTAGATATCACCGATAGCCTTGGTAACTTTTCTTTGAAAGTTCCATCTCTCTCCGCAGAGCTCCTCATTACCGGAGATGGATTCGCTACAAGGCAGGAACCATTGAAAGGAAGAACCATCATCAATATTTCACTTTTGGATGATTCACATGGTTCTATTCACAACAATGTAGTACTTCCTTTAGGCGAAATGCCAAAAAGAAATACCACTGCATCCGTTCAACAGTACAATGTAAATACTTGGAATAATGCCGATGAAATGCCTGATGCTGTACTTCAAGGACGAATTGCAGGTCTGCAGGTATCAAGGCGTTCTGGCATGCAAGGAGCTGGAGCTAGCATGTTTTTAAGGGGTTACAACTCACTTTATGCAACCAATAAGCCATTGATTGTGGTAGATAACATGATTTACGACGACAATGAATACGGCAGAAGTCTTACTGCCAATTCAGTGATTAATCCATTGTCGCTCATCGACATGAAGGACATTGACAATATTTCTGTGATAAAAGATGCATCATCAATTTACGGAACAAAAGGTGCAAATGGTGCTATCATAATAACAACAGCACATACCAAAGATCAAGCGACAAAAATTAGTTTTGCTTCTTATGCTGGATACAATGAAGCTCCCACTAGTCTTCCCGTATTAAATGCGGCTGATTACAGGCTTTATCTTGGCGATGTTTTGAAAACTACCGGCATAAGCAATACTCAGGTAGCTGCCATGCCTTACATGAACGATGACAGAACAGCCGCTGGATATTTTACTTACCACAACAACACCGATTGGCAGAAGAAAGTGTTTTCTGAAAGTTATACCAATAATTACTACCTGAAAGTATCAGGAGGAGATAATATTGCAACTTACGGATTGAGTATGGGGTTCATGAAAAGTCAGGGTGTTGTAAAGACTACTGATCTATCAAGGTATAATACCCGATTTAACGCTGAGTTTAACTTTTCAAAGCGTTTTAAAGGATATACAAACCTTGCGTTTACATACAATGAGCAACAATTGAAGGATCAAGGGATTGCAGATAAAACATCCCCGATATTTTTGGCATTGACCAAATCGCCTTTTTTAAACGACAAGGAATTAAATGACCTTGGGGTGGAAAGTCCAAACCTCTCCAACGTTGATATCCTCGGCAAGGGAAATCCATCTGCTATAATCCAGAATATGCAGGCATACAACAGGTATTATCGTTTTTTTGGGTCATTTGGATTTAAGTTTGACATCAGCAAAAAATTAAGTGCAACATCATTGTTCGGAATTATTTATGATAAAATCCGTGAAAATATTTTTGTTCCAAGCAAAGGTGTAGCAAAGGATACATTGAGCAATGCGGTTGGAAACAATCGCTTGGGCACACAAGTGAAGAGATTGTTTTCTTTTTACAACGATACCCATATAGATTATGTGACTTCATTCAACCAGCACAATAATTTTGCTGCTCATCTTGGATTGCGTTATCAAAACAATGACGCCGAGCAGGATTTTGCATTGGGCTTTAATTCTGCAACGGATGAATTGGTTAGTGTTCAAAATGGTGTGTCAGCATTGCGTCAGGTTGGCGGTGGCATAGGACAATGGAATTGGATGAATGCCTATTTAGGAGCAGATTATAACTACAAACAAAAGATATTTCTTACCATGAATGCCGCACTGGACGGGTCATCCAGGTTTGGAGTCAACGCAAAAGAAGGCATAGAAATCAGCGGTAGAAAGTTTCCTGTTTTGCCCTCGATTGGCTTTGCATACTTGCTTTCATCAGAGAAATTCATGGCCAATTCTTTCATAGATATCTTAAAGCTGAGACTTGGGATTGGATATTCAGGAAATGATGATATCGGGAATTACAACAGCAGACAAACCTATGGATCGCAGAACATGCTAGGTCTGCAGGGACTTGTAAGAAACGGCATTGCCAATACTTCATTGCAATGGGAGACAACTGAAAAGAGAAGTTTGGGAATGGACATTGCTACTTGGAATGAGCGTTTGAACATCAGTGTTGATTTATATGATAACAATACCACAAACATGCTTGTTTATGAACCACTTCCGGTAGCATCGGGTTTTGGCAGCGTGCTTTCAAACAGTGGTGCGATGAGCAATAGAGGTGTAGAAGTATCTGTGAATGC
>CANLED010000260.1 GCA_947489175.1 Chitinophagaceae bacterium
TTCGGGTAAACCGATAAATCATACTTAGGCATAGTGAGTATTTTTTCGGGTTCAGCTAAAAAGGACAACCACCTGTCTACCGGATCATCAAAATTAAAATTACCCAATTTTTTTCGTTTGGCAAGTTCGAGGAATAGAAGGGTGATGCCGGGAACTTCAAAATCCGGGTCTGTTCTGTCGAGCATTTCTATTTTATGCAACCATTTATTCGGGTTGGGTTTAAAGGAGTGATTGACGATACTTAACAGGTATACAGACTGTGCATCATTGTAAGCCATCCCTTTCCTGAGTTGTTGCCCATAGGCTTTGGCAGCATACAATAGCGCCCGTTGGTTGAAACCAGCGTGATGAACTAATTGCATTTCAATGATGAATTGCTGCTTCATGCTGTCGAGACAACGCACATCGACAATTGATATTTTCCCATCATTCATATCGTGAAACATTTCATTGGGAAGATATTCCAGATCAACCACTGGATTGGGTGGTTTAATCAATAGGTTGATGATTTCTATGGTGATGGCTTTTTCCTGTCCGAATATTCTTTTAAAAACCGGATCAGCGGTTGGATGTAGTATTTTCCTTGTCATTACCCAAAGTTGCAGGGACCCGGATTTTTTGAAAGGTGAAAATGACGGGGTTTAGGGGAGAATAAAACGGGAGGAAGGATGAAAAAAAACTTTTTGATTTATGAACAGACTATTGATACACTATTAAGTATTACAGTAAATTTCATTCAGTTTTAGGCCTATTCACACCAACATAAATCGGCTTTGGATGAATGACGAGCTGATCGTTTTTGACCCATTCCTCCCCTCTTTCTTTTAGATAAGCAACCATCTTTGTTCTGTAATCTGCCAGTAGTTTTTTGGGGGGATTTGAGGAAGAGGCCAATTCATTTAATTCATTGGGGTCCGTTTTCAAATCAAACAATTGCTCTGCACCTGTTAAAGTAAAGTAGATGTACTTGTATCTTTTATCTGTAAGGGCTACCCATGCATTGTCTGGCTCATAAATCTGCGCATGCTCCATTTCTAATTGTGTGCGCCATTTTTTTCCTTTCACAATATCAAGCATACTTCTACCATCCATTACCTCGGGAATTGTTATTTCTGAGGCATCAAGGAAAGTAGGGAAAACGTCTCTTAATTCAACAAGTTCTGTGCTTATTTGACCACGCTTTGCTTTCAATGATAATGAAGCAGGCCAGCGTACTATCATGGGTATGCGTGTAGAGCCTTCATAGGGTCTACATTTGCGCCACAGATGATGATAGCCCATCAAATCACCGTGATCTGAAGTATACAATATCAAAGTGTTTTCCAATTCACCAGTTTCTCTAAGGGCTTGAATCACCCGTCCAATTTGATCATCCACATAAGAGATTGCTTCATAATATGACTTGCGAGATTCCTTGATTTCTTTATCAGGGAACACGCCATTTGAAGCATTTGGATTCAATTCCATTGAGCTTTTATTCTTTCCGAATTTTTTCTCTGCCCATTCACCAATACCGGGCATTTGTATTTTATTTGTATCAATGCTATTTAAAAAACGTTTAGGAGGATCTAATGGCGAATGAGGTCTTTGAAAAGATACTTTTAAAAGCCATGGCTCATCTTTAGGATGATGATTAAGAAACTGAACAGCCCTATCAGCCGTCCAATATGTAGGATGCAAGTATTCTTCAAACGGAAAAACCCTTCCACCCCTGAGATCATTATAACTTAATCCAACCTCATTGATGTCTTTGCCGGGTGCATTTTTTTGAAAGAACAAAGTATAATCACATGCCTCATGTCCATTGGTTGCCGTGTACCATCCTTCTTCTAGTTCCACTTCCTGATATCCATGTTTATTTCGCATGGGGTAAAAATGATTTTTCCCAATTGCGTGGGTTGTATAGCCATTCGCTGTAAAAATTGCAGGGCCTTCTACCGGATAATTGGGAATATTGCTATAACCAATTTGACCGCTTTTCCAAGGACTCATACCTGTAAGAATACTTGTTCTCGCAGGTGTACATGATGGCACAGAACTATAAGCTCGCGTAAACAAAATTCCTTCTTTGGCAAGCCTGTCTAAATTTGGTGTAGAAACATATTCAGCTCCTGCAGCGCCTATACAATCACCTCGATGCTGATCAGCCATCAGAAATAAAATATTGATCTTTTTTTTATTTTGATGGTTTGGGCTATGTAAAACATGCATTGAACTTGATGCCTTACTTGAATTATTTATTTCAAAAGAATAGAGTCCTAACAGAATGAATATTCCTGTTAAAACAAATATTGAGTTCCAGTAACGGTTGCTTTGCATAGTGTACTTTAACGTATTACTGGATTAAAATTAAAGGAATAAAAATAGATCGGATTCCCTCATTTTGATGACTTAACAAAAAGGTTTTCCGCTAACTTCTAAACTGACACCGAAAGAGGGGCACTTACAGTTGTGTAAGTGTTGCTCTGATTTCTATTAGATGATTTACAACCATAAGAAGAAAATTGATGTAGTATAATTAAAATACAAAAAGGCCAGTTGTGTACTGGCCCCCTGATAAAAACTAAAAAACATTTAAACTAAAATGAAAGCTGCCAATATGAGTGCTGTAAATGCAAGTCCAACTATTCCAGCCACTAATCCTGCTATTGCAAGTCCTCTGCCACCTTGATTTTTCTTTTTAGTTTGACCCATAGCAATAGCACTCAAAACTACACCCACTGTGCAAAATACCAGAGGTAGAAAAATGAACCCAACTACTGCAGATGCAAAACCTGCAATTGCTAGTCCATTAAAGCCATTCTTTTCTCCAGGTGAATTAGTAAGTTTCTCGACAACTCCTTTTTTATCAAGTAAGAATGCAAGTTTTTCTGGTAAATTCAATTTTCTACCGAGAAAGGTTTCTACATCACTTCTCTTCATTCCTTCTACATAAACAAGTTTACCTTTTTCGAAATTTTCTACTTTCTCTAAATTGTCTGATTGGGTTATATTTTGGATAGGTTGGTTAGGAACAACTGCTGCAGATGAAAGTGTTATGACCAATAAAATTGCAAAATACCTTTTCATAATAAGTAGTTTTAAATTATTACTTTTTGATATGAATAAAATTAATTGTGAATTTCACTCAATTTAAATAAAACAAAGCTATTTATTGGTAGTTTTTTTAGGTGTCTCGTCCTAGAAAAACCTTACACTGTCTTGTCCTGAAATAGCTTTACCATCCAAAGAGAAAACCCCTTCAACATTGATAACCTTTCATTGTATGTTTTAGGACTGTAGTTTTCTGAATTCAACCTGGCAAGCATTTCACTGGGATTGATTTCACCCCATTTCTTCAATGTACCCCTGAGGTGATAGTAATCTGAATTCTTATCGCAATCCAGTTGCTTGTAATCCTTCACCCATTTCTCAAAACAGGCAACGATGGTTTGGGGCTTTTTAGGCTCTTCTACAGTCTTTACAACCTTAACGCCATACTTTATCAAGCTGTCATCAAACTGTCCATTTGCCATGTCTAATTCAATTTGCAACACTACCTTGTTTGTAGCCTTCAAATTGACTTTGTCATATGGACCAAGGCTCAAAGAGTACCTTTTACCCTGATAACGCCATCTTAATCTGATTCTTTGATCTGCATTTGAAACTGTAACTGTTCCTTTTTGATTTTTCTGACCCATTTCTGACCCAATTTTAATTGTGAAGGGCTTTATTTGGGTGATCACAAACTCGTTAGAAACAGATTAAAAACACGCTTTACATTAATGCTCCTCACGCTGAAACCCTTATACACAAAAGGTTTGGGCATAAAAAAAGAGTATCAATTTCTTGATACTCTTTGTCGGGAAGACAGGATTGCCTGCCGGCCGGCAGGCCTTCGGCCCTCCTTTGTGGGGTGGGCTAAACAAGAAGCTGACTCGCTGCGCTCGTCTTGGCTTTTTT
>CANLED010000261.1 GCA_947489175.1 Chitinophagaceae bacterium
AAGTTGTTCATTGGGGGCATTCAGCAGAACATACTTACTTTTCTTTGCTTTTTTAACTGCCCTAATCCTAAACAATAGTTTGTCTAAAATTGCTAACCTGTCTTCATCCAATTGCTTGTTTGCAACAAGAACAGCCTGAGAATCCAAAATGGTTTCCACTTCTTTTAAACCGTTCATAAATAATGTACCTCCACTGCTTACCAAATCAGCCACAACATCAGCTAAACCAATGCCAGGCGCAATTTCTACTGAGCCACTGATTTCGTGAATTGAAGCCTGAATATTTCTCTCTGCTAAAAAATCTTTAACAAGTTTTGGATAACTGGTGGCAATTCTTTTACCTTGAAGTGAAGAAGAATCAGTGTAATCCATTGATTTAGGTACAGCAATCGACAAACGACACTTTCCAAATCCAAGCTGTTCAACCGTATCAACTTTCCTGCCTTTTTCACCCAGCACATTCTGGCCTACAATACCAATATCGGCAACTCCATCTTCCACATATTCTGGAATATCATCATCCCTGAGAAAAAAAACTTCAATGGGGAAGTTTTCAGAAACTGTTTTTAAACGGTCTTTTACATTCCTGAGGTCTATGCCGCATTCCTTTAAAAGCAGCACTGAGTCTTCATAAAGACGACCAGATTTCTGAACAGCTATTCTTAAAACATTTCCTTTATTCATATAAATCTATTTGATTAAAACAAAAAAGGCTTACCAATGGCAAGCCTGAATTATATTGACATAACATCATGGCTTACCCGTTGGATAAGTGGTGGTGATGTGTATGATTTGCTATTAACATACTGCAAAATTAAACATCATAAACATTATCGCCAAAAAACCTTCATTATTTAATAAATGACATTAATTTCGGGTACTTAATAAATTATAATAGTTTTCGCATAACAAATACCATGAACATGTTCAATTCATCAATTAAATCAGGTTTAATCAGTTTTTTTTGCGTCTTTTTGTCAATTTCAGCAGCAATTGGCCAACCTGAAAGATGGCAGCAAAAAGTCAATTATAAGATGGATATCGTGGTTGATGATGAAAACAACCAATTTTCAGGCAAGCAAAAGCTTGAATATTGGAATAATTCGCCAGACACTTTAGACGTGATTTATTATCATTTGTATTGGAATGCATTCCAACCTGGAAGCATGATGGACGCTAGAAGCATTGAAATTGGCAAGAAATTGATCCGCGGTAGGGCTGATTGGGATGCCAGGGTGAGAGATAGAATCTCAAAATTAACACCAAAAGAAATCGGTTATCAGCATGTCAAGAATTTGAAGGTAAACGGACAATTGCAAAAAACAATTGAGTATGAAACCATTCTTAAAGTTGAATTGACAAAACCTATATTGCCAAAATCTAAAAACATCATTGAACTTGAATTTGAAGCTCAGGTTCCTGTACAAGTAAGGCGCAGTGGGCGCGACAACGCCGAAGGGGTTCGTTTTAGCATGGCACAATGGTATCCTAAACTTGTAGAGTATGACTACCAAGGTTGGCATCCAACACCTTATATAGCAAGAGAGTTTTATGGTGTATGGGGCGATTTTGATGTTAACATTACCATAGACAAAAAATTTACAATTGGAGGTACAGGATATTTGCAGAACCCACACGAAATTGGACATGGTTATGAAAAATATTCAACTTTACCTTACAAAGAGCCGAAAGGAAATACATTGACTTGGAAATTCAAAGCGCCCAATGTCCATGATTTTGCATGGTCTGCAGACCCTGATTACATTCATAATTCTAAAATGGTGCGTAATGGTACGATCCTTCATTCATTCTATAAAATAGATACAGGTGCGCTTGGAAAACAATACAGAGAATTGCCTACCAGGGTTAGAGCAAACAAAGATTTAGCATCATTTATTAACAGTTATAAAACTGAGTGGGACTCTGTTTTGAATGTTGCATCAAAAGCATTGCCTTTTATCGACAAAACGTTTGGAGAATATCCATACAAGCAGTATTCATTTTTGCAAGGCGGTGATGGCGGTATGGAATACCCAATGGCAACATTGTTAAAGGGTGCAGGAAATGGTGTGGTAATACATGAGTGGATGCACTCTTGGTATCAAATGATTTTGGGTACAAATGAATCTCTTTATCCATGGATGGATGAAGGGTTCACTAGTTATGCAGAATCCAGGGTAAATAACAGGCTAAAAGGAGACATTGATTCATTTCCACATAAAGGAGCCTTTGATTCATACATCATGCTTTCCAAAAGTGATTTCAACGAACCTCTTACAACACATTCTGATCACTACAGCAGCAATACAGGCTATAGCATCAACGCTTATTCAAAGGGAGAAGTTTTCATGGAACAATTGGGATATATTGTAGGAGCTTCTGTAAGAGACAGCATCCTTTTAGCATATTTCAATACTTGGAAATTCAAACATCCGAATGTAGTTGACTTTATCAGAATAGCTGAGAAAAAAAGTGGAATTCAACTTGATTGGTACAAAGATTTCTTTGTAAACACCAACAAAACAATTGATTATGGAATTGATAGTTTATGGGATGAAGGGGGAAAATTAAAAATAAGGCTCAGAAATTTCGGAACCATGCCAATGCCAGTCGATCTCGAACTTAACTATAAAGATGGTTCTAAAGAACTTGCCTACATTCCACAATATCTCATGTTTGGGAAAAAGAAAAATGAATTTCCAAGTATAAAAACAACCATTGGAGTACCTTGGAAGTGGACTCATCCTACCTACATCATAGAAATAGACAGGAAACTCATGGATCTTAAAAAAGTTGAAATTGATCCCCTCAAAAGAACGGCTGATACAGAAAGAAGAAATAATGTTCTTGAATTAGCTTGGTGAAGCAAATTAAGCGTTCAATTTTTTCAATTTAAACTTATCTTTTAGGTTCTGAAATAAATTAACCAATTGTGAAAACAGAAGAATCATTTCAGCTTCTGTTTTCACAATGCTGTTGTCTTCTATTTCTCTTATCAAACCATCATAACCATTGATGCCAATAGATTTTATCATTACTTTTTCTCGATGAAGAATTTTTTTAGCATTTTCCCAATTTTTTGAATCTATAGATTCGTTCCATCCTTTTAATGCAAAATCAATCTCTTCTAATAGATAATCCATCAATTTGGATGATTGAATGGGATCATTACCTGCCATGTCGTTAATGGTTGCTATTATTTTCTTTCTAACTGAATTGTAATATTTATCCCTTATAGAGCCATAACTAAAAAAATCACACAACCTGTGCTCCAGGTTTTTTTGATCAACAGGTTTCGTAATACAATCAGAAAACCCCAAATTCAGCAAATGATTTACTTCAGATTTAAAAGCAGATGCGGTTAAAGCAATAACAGGAATTGAATCGCCATATAATTTTTTAATGGAAGCTAGTGCAGTTGTTCCATCCATAATAGGCATCTGAATATCCATTAAAACCAAATCGTATGCAGAAGTTTTCAATTTATCCAATGCTTCTAACCCGTTTTCAGCTTCATCAACTTTCGCTTTCAAATTGGTCAACATCATATTGAATAACATTCTATTCAGGTGATTATCTTCTACTAGTAATATTTTTTTATCTACAATCAAAGAACAATCAATGAAAGCTGAATCTTCATTAATTAAGTTAGCTGTACTAGAAACTTCGAAAGGAATGGTGAAAGAAACTTTTGTACCAACTTGTTTTTCACTAACCACTTTTATGTCCCCCCCCATGAGGTCTATTATATTTTTTGTAATGGCCAGTCCCAAACCAGAGCCATTCTTTCTGTGATTATTACTAGAGTTAGATTCTTGATAAAAATCTTCAAATATATGTTGAAGGGCTTCTTTTGAAATTCCAATTCCAGTATCCTCACAAACAAATTTTATAAGCTGTTTCTTTTCCTCATCTTTCTCCA
>CANLED010000262.1 GCA_947489175.1 Chitinophagaceae bacterium
AGGAGATCCACTGAAATGGAATGTATCAAAATCATCATTGGGCTTAAAAAATTCGTTTTGTGCCAATATGATTCCATCAGAGGAACGGTAATTGGTATTCATTCCATAGCGATTAGAAACTTCATTACCAGCCTTAAAATAGGTATTGATATCAGCTTTCCTCCATGCATAAATGGATTGCTTGGGATCTCCGATATAAAAAAGAATTGTACTTGCTCCGAAGAGCTCATTGAAAATTTCATACTGCTTCTTATCAGTATCTTGAAACTCATCAATGAAAACAGCCTTGTATTTATCTTGCAAAGCAGCAATCAAGAATTTATTTTTTCTGACCACAACAGCACGATGAAGCCTGTCCACCATATCATCAAATGCCATTAAACTTCGTCGTTCTTTTTCTATATCTACATTGACACAAATCTCCCTGATGGCAAAATGATGTATTTTATTTACATATAATTGAACCTGTTGAGCAAATCCCAATTCAGCAGCTTGCGCAGGTTCTAACAACGCCAATACTTCCTTAAATATTTTTTGTACATACCCTTTGCTGCTGCTTTTAATTATTTCAACCAACAATAATTCATGGTCATCAAATAAATGGGAAAAAGCAGGATTGGCATAACGATTTGCATCAACTTCTTTTTGAAGTGATGCTTGATTATCTAAAATATAATCAAGGGCTTTACCTTTGTATTTTTCAATTTCTTCAACCAATACATTCAATTCATTTAAGACAGTTATCTGCATTTGAGATGACAATACATCCTTATCATATTCAGTCAATGCCAACAATGATTTACCACCCAATACATTCTTGATAACCTCAAACAATTGCTCTCTGTTGAGAAAGAGTGGACATAAATGCTTAAGCAAGTTGGTTTCTATGACAACCACGTGCTTTCTCCAAAACTGGTTGACTTGGTCAATGGTAATCTGTTTTAAATCCGTTTCACTCATAGCCTCAGATCCAAAAACTTGGTTAGTTTCAAAGGAAAATTCAGAAAGTGTACGTTGACAAAAACTATGAATGGTTAATATCGCAGTTTCATCTAAAAACAAAATAGCATTTTTCAAACGGAACAATGTTTCTTGCTCTCCCCTAACATCCTTCGACTCCATAACCAAAGCATCGATGGTTTCATCATTCGAAGGAATGCCTGTGCAGGAATTATATGCCAGACGTACAAAGGCACGGATACGGGTTTCAAGTTCTGCAACAGCTGCTTTTGTAAATGTTACCATCAAGATCTCTTGAATGGGAATGTTTTCTTCCAAGAGTAACCTCAACGACAAAATTGCTATCGAATATGTTTTTCCAGTACCTGCACTGGCTTCAATTAAATTGCTTTGTGAAAGTGTAACTGTCTTAGCGTCAAATGGTGTTGTTGGCATTATTTAGTTTTTATACTTTCAGGCATTAGGGTAACAATCTGATTAAAAATATCCATAGTATTTTCTTTCATTTTTTCAAAATTAGCTGCAACAAATAATTTATTCTCGTAGGCCTTTTTCATATATGCATCTGTGAATGTATAATCATAAGTATCATACCGCATCTTTTTTATAGCATATTCAAAACCTTGTGCATCGTCATCTTCAAACAATTTAAAAGGGCTTTTTTTAAATCCAGGATAAAATAAAAAGGGAGCATTAAATCCACTTTTATAATATCCTAAAAATTTCTGTAGTCGGTCTAATGCATCATTCTTTGAAATAGCACCTTTTGAGATGGAAAAAACTGAATCCGTTTGAAGAACAACAAAATTAAATTCTAGCTCAATACCTTGAGCGATAGCAATCACATATGAAACAAAAGCTTCAACGATGTGCTTGTTATAATTTTTTGAATCTGTGTAGGCAATCATTTTATTGCCATAAACATTCTTTAAATACCCGGCAATGATGCTGCCATCCAAGTTGATATTGACCTCAAGGTTTACTTGATTCATTCCACCTTTCAGGGATTCAATGATCTCCTTTTTGGGTTTTATTTCATTCACCATGGCTTCATAAGTCACCTTTCCCATGTTTTTCAAAGGCAGAGGACCCTGCCTACTCTTTTTCTGAAAATAATCATCGTATTCAGCTTCAGGAAGTTGAAATAAATCGTGGTTGATTTGCCAACTGCTCAATGCATCCATCGAAAAAACTTCGGTATCCGGCAACAACAAATCATCTTCCCGATAATAAATTCCAAATGATTTATTAAAGTACCATTTTATAGGATCCTTGAAAAATTGCATTAGATCCGAAACTGCTATTTCATTAAAATCAATTTCAGATTCCTCTTTTGCTGAAGCAATTACTAGAGATTGGTTTTTAAATTTATCATCACTGAGATAGCTAACCAATCCACTGCCGTTGAAATACAACTGACTAAATCCGTGCAAAGGGTGTGAAGTAATTAACTTTTCTTTTAATTTATCATCCTTTGTTGCAACTCCTTGAATGATGTATTCAATGAGTTCATCAACAAGCGATGAAGGTGGAATTTTAGTACCATCTTTTACGCTTTTACCAATGAAGCTGACATAGAAATAGTTGTTGGCAGACAATAATGTTTCAAGAAAAAGATGCTTGTCATTTTCTTTAACATTACGATCACCTTTTCGTCTTTGTTTCTCCAAAAGATTGAAACTGAGTTTAACTTCTTTACGTGGAAACTTATCAAAATCCATCCCAAGCAAGGCCACTACTTTAAAAGGAATGCTTCGCATTGGAATTAAAGAACAAAACGTAATACCTGCACTGGCAAAAGATTTCGCTTTAGTATCCTTTTGTAAAATTTCTAAAAAACTATGTTTAAAAACTTCAAAACTGATGGGTTCATTGCTTACACCTTCCAGCAAAATTATTTTCTCCAAATAATTAATCAGTTTATGATAATCTTCATCCTCTTTTTCACCCGCTTGAAATACCAACCTCTCAACTAACTCCTGCATGTAAGCGCCCCACTGGGCAATGCTTTTGGCACCAGCTCGTTGCTTTATCACAACTTCCAATACTTGCATAAAATAGGAGAAACGAATGACATCCTCTGAATCTCCGCCTTCAACAAAATCCAATGGAATCAACATCTCACTGTCAAGTTTTGTCAAAGGTTCACCGCTGATGCAAATGCCATAAATGATCCGCTTTAAACCATAATGCCAACTCACCAAACGTGTGTCGTTATCTACATCTCCATCCAAACCAAATCGAATATTGGCGGAATCAACAACTTTCCTTATTGTTTCTACATCTTTAATTGAAAACCTGTCGCGTATGTATTTTGACTCCATCAATTCCAACACTTCTTCAGCTTTAAAACTTTCCAGTTGCAGGTTCAAAACGAGTTCAATCGCATTAAACAAAGCATTTCCAATTGAAATGCTTTCATCAGCAATGGTATATGGAAATCTATAAGGTGCATTGTCGAAAACAGCACGAATAAAGGGTGCATAATTATCGATATCACTCACCATAACAACCATGTCTCTCGGTGAAAATTTTTCAACTTGTTGATCAACCAATTGCACCAAATAATTATACAATACCTCTACTTCCCTTACTTGGGTGAAACAACTGTTGATGGTAATTGAACCATCAACAACATCAGCATCCTTTATCACATTTCTTTCTGCAGTTGATTTGTTGAAGTATATATCGTGCTGAACTTTTTTCAATAAAGTTGAAGGCGGATTTGGTTCATCCACCAGGCTGTCGTCATATAAATTGATGTTGCGCTCATCTTCAAATAACAAAGAAAAACTGTCTTTAACAATGCTTCCCCAACTGCTTAATAGTGCATTTCCGGTAGAAAAATATTCGTCGGGAGCTGATTTCGTTTTTGTTTTTTGAATAAGCCTTGAAATCTCTTTTTCAGATTTATCTTCCAACCAATAACAAGTTGGCGCTGGATTC
>CANLED010000263.1 GCA_947489175.1 Chitinophagaceae bacterium
CTTGCCTGTTTAAGTACTCATAGACACTATTTTGAACATTTTCAAAAACCGCTTGCCCTGATACTGACGAAAAAAAACTTATTCCAAGAACAAATAGAAAAATTCTTTTCTTGGCAGTTCTCTGAATAAAATTGTTGATATTGCTGAAATTAATAGGCATTTTGATCTCCTCGAAAAATATTAATAATGGTTTGCAAAACAATTTGGATATCAAAAAATATATTCCACCGGTGGATGTAATAAAGATCATGATCCACCCTTTTTTGCATATCAGCTACACTTTTTGTTTCCCCCCTAAATCCATTGACTTGAGCCCAGCCAGAAATACCTGGTTTTACGATGTGCCTCAGCATATAGTTTTCAACAGTCTCAATAGATGCCATGTTTAATGGAACGGGATGAGGCCTTGGTCCAATCACCGACATATTTCCAATTAAGACATTCCAAAATTGAGGAAGTTCATCTAAACTTGTTTTTCGCAGAAATTTACCAAGACGAGTAACGCGAGGATCATTTAATCTTGCTTGCGCATAGTTTCCAGTTTCATCAATATCAGTACTTTCCATGGCCATTGACCTGAATTTATAACATACAATTTGCTCGTTTGAAAGCCCCCACCTAACCTGCCTAAAAATAACTGGACCTTTAGAAGAATACTTAATGAGAATTGCTAACAAAGGCAATAACCAGAATCCGATTAACAAAAAAAAGAGTGTTGAAAAAAAAAGATCAAAAAACCTCTTTATCACCCTGTTTTCAAGTCGGTCTAACGGCAGTTTTTTATAGTTCAGCACCGGCATGATTCCAAGATCAGCAACCTCAATGTTTGCATTTGTGTATTTTTCTAAATCAGGAATTAACCTCACTTTACGGTTGTACTGTTCACAAGTTTCTATTATTTTTTTTACCAATCCAGCTTCTACATTGGATAAAGCTAATATAATTTCTTGGGTTGATTTGGTTTTTAGGATTTCATTCAATTGGCTAATTTTTCCTAAATAAGGGATGCTTTTTAGGTTAGTTTGTTGATCATCAATAATACCTGAGCAGCTATACCCATAATATTTAAATCTTTCCACCATGTCAATAAAATCTGTACCAGCCCTCGTATATCCAATCAAAATAAAATGCTCAGTCAATTCCCCTTTGTAAATAAGGTAGTGAGTGTATTTTCTGATGATGTATTTAAAAAGGACAGAAAAAAGAAAAATTGTACTGAAAAAAAGTGCCCAATAAGCATTGGAAATACTTTTAGTGGAAAATAAATAGAAAAAGCATGAACTGCTAACCAAAATGGTTATAGCAATGTTGTAGAAAGAAACAATAATTTCCTCTGAAAATTTCTTAGTCCTTCGGTCAACATATAGTTTCGAAAAAACGCCTGCAATAAACCATCCAGAAGAAATAATAACAACTGACAAGAGAAAATCAGTCCTTGAAACATTAATTAAATCAGCATTAAAAACAAAATAAGATAACCCAAATGCGATAAGGATGGCAAATAGGTCTGCGATATATTTTGATTGTACATAAAGCAGGTGCGAACGACTCAACTTCATTTGCCAAAATTAAAGTTTTTATCTTATTTACAACAACTCATCTTCAAACTGAGCGAAAGAGTTGCAGCCAATTTATTTTAAAAGCTGAAAGGGAGAAAGATTTATGCACATTACTATACCCATTGGCACCTAATTTTATTAATTGTTCAGGGTTTGACAATGCGGTTTTGATGATTGCGGCGGACTGTTGAGGGTCGTTTAATGGAATAAAAAATCCTGTTTCATTTTCAACAATCATCTCCAAGGCGCCACCTTGTTTGGTTGAAATTACAGGCTTAGAGGAAGCCATTGCTTCCAAAATTACAGTAGGAAGAGGGTCTGGCAAAATTGATGAAACGACCAATAAATCAATTGAAGCTAGTATTGATGGAATATCATTTCTGTACCCTAAATAAAATACATTTTGTTGAAGTTCCTTCTGTTCAATTTCCAATTTCAGTTCTGTTGCATATTGTTCATATCCTGGATAGGGATCCCCAACAACAACAGCATAACACGGTATTAAATCATACGCTAGTTGGCTCTTTAGGGATTTCATGATGTCTAGAAAATAAGATTGCCCTTTCCAAGGTTGAATACGGCCAACAATCGCGATAACAATGCCGTCTTTTTCTTTTCTTAAGGTGAATGGAAATTCAGTTTCCATTAAATTTCCAACGTTTTCATATTCAGCACAATCGATACCATTATAAAGCAATTTAATGGAAAGATACTTTGATTGAGCAAGCCAAAAATTACGGGTTGCTGCAGAAACAGCAATAACTAAATCTGCTCGGCAGATCAAAAATGTCAGAAACCTTTTCAATATAGCTGGACGCTCAACAATTTCGTGAAGATGCCAAATTAGAGGAAGACCAGTGATTTTTTTCAACAATGGGCCAATCAAAACATTGGCGGAGTTTACATAAATTTTAGAGATTTTATGCTCTCTAATCAATGCCCTCAATGCGAAGCAGGCATATATCCAAAGAAAAGCCCGTCCTATCATACCCCAAGGTGTAAAATAACGGCGCCTCAAAACACCAATATTGATGATAAAAACCTGAACGCCTAATGCTTCCAAAGCAGGTACCAAGGAACCTTGATGAGGAAGGACAACAATCACTTTTTCATCTTCCTTAACACAAATGCGCACAACCTGAAGCAATATTTTGGCGGAACCATACAAATCTGCGCTGCCATGTATAAAAACTGTAGGCATCTTAGTTTGTTATGGTTTCAATATGGATGTTGTCGATTGACCAAGACTTGTTGCAAGTAGATCCCTGTAGAGCATCATTAAACTGCAACAACAGTTTATTATCTGAATGAGGACGAGAAAAAACTATCCTGTACTTTGAGCTTCCGTTTCGCTTAAAATCATAAGCACAAAAGCCTGTCACCAATGTATCGATAGAATTAGCCCTAGGTGGAGCAGGAACGCCACCGCCAATCCAGTCTGGATAAGATTGCTTATTTTCTGGTGTATTGGAAAATGTTGTAGAAAGTTGCAGCTGACCATTAACTTGAATATTCCAAACATCAACAATACCGTTGGAGCTAATTTTGTTTCCTTCCCAACCATCATGGGCATAGAAATCAAATTCAACGTAAATCATGTTATGGGATGGCAAGTCTTCTAACTCAAGGGTAACAAGGGTATTGTTGAACATACCCAGTACATTGGAGCCATTAAAAGGCCTTATCATTCTTACATAGCTATCCCCAGAGCCAGTTACTGCTGTAATTCTATCTGGTACTGCGTCTTCAAAAGTTGCCGTATAAACCGTCTGCCTCATGGTCAGATTTTTTTTACAAGCAATACCAGAGATGACTGCAATGAATAAAGTCAACTGTAAAACTAATTTTCTTGCGTTATTTATAGGATAAAACATATTATGAAACAGGACCCAAATATAGCCGAATTTGTTCTATTTTTAAGGGCTTAATTAACTGAAAATCAAATTGAAAATACCCATCACTATAGGAATTGACACCCGCGATTTAAAGTTGGCAACAACAGGAACAAAAACATATTTGACAGAACTGATAAATGAGCTTAGGAAAAGTAGCAACAATAGTTTCAAGTTAGTTATGTTTGGTTCTATGTGGCCACCGTATTGGGGAAATAATTTATTCGGGAAAATATTTGAACATCTCAGTTTTTTTATTTGGAAACAAATCACGCTACCGGTAAAATCATTTTTTTCTAGTGTGGATGTATTGATTTGTACAGATTATTATTTACCATTGATAAAGCTAAAAGCCAAACATATTGTGGTGTTTCATGATGCCCTATTTTTTGACCATCCTGAATACTACAATCCAATTTGGTTAAAATGGTTTAAACTTATTGCTGTCAATGGT
>CANLED010000264.1 GCA_947489175.1 Chitinophagaceae bacterium
GCTTATCAGGTGCAGGATCGCCTGCAGGCCAACGACCTGGTGCATAATTCTTGATGTATAAATATTGTTGTGTTCGAATGGCCCTTGCCGGATACCCCACATTATCAGGCCTTGCATGGGTATGTCGCTCCCTTCCAGTTAAAACAAAATTTCGGCTTTGATCAACAATCCCCGATTTTTTTGATGATAAAATTGGCATCAATGTCTTGCCAGTGATTCCTGTAAAATGATTTACCCCTGCAAGATCTAGTATGGTTGGCGCGAGGTCTATCATACCCACCAAATCATTCACTTTGCGTGCCCCTCCTTGTATGGATGGTCCGCAGATTGCCAAAGGCACATGGGTGCCATATTCTTGCAAATTGGCCTTGGCATAAGGGAACGCCATGCCGTTGTCTGCCGTTATGATGATGATAGTATTTTCTAACTCCCCACGGGCCTCTAACATCTTCATCATTTCTCCCAACTGCTTGTCAAACCAACCAATCTCAAGGGCATAATCAAGCATGTCATTTTTAACGAGGTCATCATTTGGCAAGAACTTAGGCACCGTTGAATCAGTGGCTTTGAGCCCTGCCTTGGCCCCTGAACCTGCTTCAAATACCCTGTGTGGCTCTTTTGATCCGTACCAAAAGAAAAAGGGTTTGTCGCCCGGCTTGTCCTTCAAAAAATCATTGAAATTAGCTGCATAATCGGTGTTTACAATTCCCTTTGTGGGCACCTTTTCAAAAACACGTTTGTTGTATTCTGGACCAACAGGATTTCTGCTCCAACCCGAATTTTCAAAGTTACCGGGATCCCAGGCTTTGCCTGTATATCCAATAAAATATCCTGAACTTTCTAATGCATCGGTAAAGACAGGAAATTTCTTCGGGAAATAACTTGAGTGTGTTCCTGCTTCTTCTAGCTGCCAAATATTTTTTCCAGTAAGGATGGCGGCGCGGGATGGACTGCATTGAGGAGCAGCAACAAAGGCATTGCTAAACATGATTCCCCGCTTTGCAACCTTGTCAAAGTTTGGTGTTTGAAATACAGCCTGACCTAATGCAGAAACATGGGCAAATGATTGATCATCAGCTATGACAAATAAAATATTGGGGGGCCTCTTTTGTATTTTTGGCAAATGCGCTGAATGATCATTTTTTTGGCTGGAAAGTAATATCAATCCACCCAGCATCAAAACCAACCCAAGTACTTTTTTCACATGCTAATTTTAATAAAATGAAGAATCTATTTTTTTATTTTATGAAGTCAATCGACCATCAACATTGTCTTTTTCTTTGGTGATGAATTTCTTTCTATCAATTCAGGATCCAACACAATTCCTTCAGGGTTATTTTTTTTATCCCCGTCGTGGATGATGTTTAACAACAGGTTGATGGCTTCAACAGCAATATCATGAATGGGCTGGGCTGCAACCGTTATTGATGGCGTGTATAACCTAAATAGGTCATTGTCGTCGAAGCTAACTACAGCAATGTCTTTGGGTATTTTTTTATTAGCATTTTGCAATGCTTCAAGACCATAAACACCGAGGTAATTTGTTGCAAAAAACAATGCATCCAGTTGTGGATTTTTCTTCAAATATTTTTCGATAGCAAAAACAATCTCTTTCCCACTTAGATCAAATCGTACTTTCAACATGGTTTCATCCAAGATTGTTTTCCCATCTTTAGCCAGGGCATCTACAAATCCCTTTTCACGTTCGTCCATTTGAGAGAGATCGCTAAAAATGGAAATAAATCCTATCTGTTGATAACCATTTTTGATGAGGTGATTCGTTAAATCAAATGCCCCTTTGTAGTTATTTAAAATTACGTGGTTTGCATCAATATCGGGGATCAACCTGTCTAATAAAACGAATGGAACATTTTGCTTTTCCAACAATTTGATGTCATCTGCAAGTCCTTTTGTAGGTGTTATAATCATCCCATCAACAGAACTATTTTTCATTTTTTGGATCAAATCTTTTGCTCTAATATCACTGTTGTCTGTGCTGCTAAAAAAAACATTATACCCTTTCTTTGAAGCTTCTACTTCAATGATTTTTGCGATGTTGCCAAAAAAATAATTGCCGATATCTTCAATAATCAAGCCAATGGTTTTTGATTTACCCGTACGCAAAATCCTTGCTGCACTGTTCGGATTAAACCCCCACTCAATGATCAATTCATTCACCCTGTTTGTAGTGGCCAGACTAATACCCATTTCTTCACTCTTGCCATTGATAACAAAAGAGACTGTTGTAATGGAAATATTAAGCTCCTTTGCAATATCCTTGATTGAAATTTTTTTTGTCATTTATCAGTTTTAAAAAACCCAGATAATAAAATTTTAATGACTCACATCATCAATTAATTTGACATTGAAGGCGGAGCTTGTTTTTCGTCGGCACCCCATGCCTTGTTGGGTTTGCTTGCCATATTCAACGTAAGTTTTCCACCTTTTATCAGTTGATCATGATAAAACCAAGGTTGATTTATTGACTTACCATTTATCATGGCAGATTGTATGTATATATTTTGGGGGGAGTTTCCTGATGCTTCAATTACAAATTGCTTCCCTGGATAATATTTAGGGTTTAGCTTTACCGTTATTTTGTTGAAGATTGGACTGCTGATTTCGTAGAAAGGTTTTTCTGAGGTACCCCCATTGGTTGAAAACAACCCAATTTTGAGCAATACAGCCAGAGAACCCATTAATCCTTGATCTTCATCACCACTATATCCCTTTTGAGGGGAAATGCCTGAATAAACAGAATCAATCAGTTGTCTTGTCCAATATTGGGTTAGCCACGGTTTTCCTGCATAATTGAATAAAAATGGCGTTTCCATACAAGGTTGGTTGCCATAATTAAGATATACCCTTCTTTGCATTTCTCGAGCCGGACCATTTTCTGATTTCCCGGAAACAAAACCATGACCCCTAGCATTTTTGAAAACCCAATCTAGTTTTGTAGTAAAAGAATCCCTTCCTCCAATCAAGCCAATCAATCCTTTTACGTCGTGGGGTACAAACCAAGTATATTGGGCAGCATTTCCTTCAACCCATCCATGCTCATATTGCAATACATCAACAGGTTGTGCCCATTTACCTTGCCTATCTTTCACCCACATCCATCCCGCTTCTTTGTTGTAAAGATTTTTATAATTTAAAGCCCTTTTACTGAAGATTTGCTCATCGTCTTTTTTGCCAAGTGCTTTGGCCATTTGCGACAAAGCATAGTCTTGATAAGAATATTCAAGCGTTTGTGCGGCACCATCTTGATGGAAACCATACTTGATACTTGTAAGCGGATACGGAACATATCCCATAGAAATGTATTCTTCAATACCACCGCCCTTGAAAGTTTTGTGTTCGTATCCGGCCTTGCTCATCATCCCGCCAGGGAAATGATCTTGGCGCATGCCTTTATACGCTTTTTCAACATCAAAACCCCTGATTCCTTTTTGATAAGCACTGGATATAAATGGCGTCATAGCCGCACCTGTCATCACAAAGGTGTAGTTACCGCCGGATGGACCTCTTGGTATCAATCCCCCATCATCGTACATTTTCAACATGCAATTGATGAATTCTTCCGTTATTTCAGGATATACCAAATGCCACAAGGTGTTGAGCGACCATTGAGCACCCCAGAAGGAATCTGAGTTGTACATTTTGAACTTGGGCTTGCCATCGGTTCCAAAAGGAACTTTCCTTGCAACTGGTTTGGCCCCAGTATTGTCTATATAAGATCCACTTACATCACTCACAATTCTACGCCCTTGAAGTGCATGCCAAAGGTCAGTATAAAAACGTCTCTGCTCTGTAAGTGTTCCGCCTTCAACCTCTATTTTATCCAACCACGCATTCCAATCTGTGGCAGACTCTTTCACGATACGATCAAAAT
>CANLED010000265.1 GCA_947489175.1 Chitinophagaceae bacterium
TAAATTATTTGGTAGACACATATGGGACACTAGATTTGACAGCATTGCGGGATGCTATTTTGAGAATACAAAAAAGGTTGGGAGGCCTTGAAACCAAAACAGCAATTTCAGCATTAGAAGAAAAAAACTTTCATAGTTGTTTTGATATTTTGTTGAAATACTATGATAAGCAATATAGAAAAGGACTAGAAAACAGGCAAGAACCTAAACCAAAAATCCTGGTGATATTGGCAGAGCGAGTGAATGATGAAGAAAACGCAACGCTAATTTTAAAACAAAAAAATGGAAGAGATTAAGCTGACGCAATATTCCCACGGTGCAGGATGTGGTTGTAAAATTTCTCCTAAAATATTGGATGAAATATTGCAATCCAGTTTTAGTATGCCAGACAATGATCGGTTGATTGTTGGCAACCATAGTAAAGATGATGCAGCGGTATATGATTTACAAAACGGAAAGGCATTGATTTCAACAACTGATTTTTTTATGCCCATTGTTGATGATCCTTATAACTTTGGAAGAATAGCATCAGCCAATGCCATTAGTGATGTCTATGCAATGGGTGGAGATCCTATATTGGCAATTGCTATCCTTGGATGGCCTATCAATCTGTTGTCTCCATTGGTTGCAAGAAGGGTTATTGAGGGAAGTAAAAGCATTTGTCTAGAAGCTGGAATACCATTGGCTGGTGGGCACAGCATCGATTCACCAGAACCTATTTTTGGTTTGGCTGTGAATGGCTTGGTTGACATCAACCATTTAAAACAAAACAATACGGCCCAAAAAGGAGACATCTTATTCTTAACAAAGAAAATAGGTGTTGGAATTTTAACAACTGCAGAAAAAAAGAACATTTTGAAAGAAGATGATAAAACATTGGCTGCGGATCAAATGATGCAAGTGAATAAAATTGGTGCTGTTTTGAGCAAAATAGCTGGTGTGCATGCAATGACAGATGTTACAGGGTTTGGTCTATTGGGCCACCTCATTGAAATGGCAGAAGGAAGTGGTAAGTCGGCCAAGATAAATTTTGAGTCCGTTCCATTGATAACAGATCGTTTGATTGATTATGTCGAAATGGGATCTGTTCCTGGAGGAACAAACAGGAACTGGGATAGTTATGGACACAAAGTTCACTTTCACGATGAAAAGAACAGGCTGTTACAAAAAAACATATTGGCAGATCCGCAAACGAGTGGAGGCTTGTTGATTGCAGTTGCAAAAGATTCAATACATGAAGTAATAGAACAGCTTAAACAAAACGGTTTAGGAGAAAGAACTACACCCATTGGAGAAATAACCGAATCGGGAGAATTTGCTGTTTACGTGTAAATAAAACGCTACCTTAATTAAAGTGCGTCTATTGCATTTGAAAGTTCAAGATCTTTTTTAGTAACAATGTTACCTGCGTCATGGGTTGAAAGCCAAATCTCTACTGTATTCCACGTGTTTTTCCAAGTAGGGTGATGGTTGTGCTTTTCAGCAAGTATAGCAACCTTTGTCATAAAAGCAAAGGCTTCAATAAAGTTATTGAATACAAATTTTCTGTAAAGGGTATTTTCTTTTTCTTCCCACATAAATTATCGTTGTAAATTATCTCTTGATTTTATTTTTTCGTGTGCTACTTCTGTTACAAGTTGAACTCCGGGTAAAGCCCTGAGCTGTTGTTGTAGGTTGTTAAAATATAATTGATCTTGAAATGAATCCCTGATCAACCAGATGAAATCCAAATGTTGCATCTCTGGTAAAAGAAATTCTCCATCGTGTTTGTTACTATAAAGAAAATGTTCCTTTGCCGAAACAGGATGCAAAAACTCATATACGGTAAAAGAATACAATCTTTTGTTTTTTTCCATTCCAATCTGTAGGTCGGGTGCAGTTTGAAAGTCAATTTGTAAAGCCTTTTCTATATGCCAACAAAAATGATAATTTTTTAATGTACAAACAATACCGAGTATTTTTGTGTCCTCAAAAAAGTTATCAGACATTTTATCGTCATCAAGCCTGAGTTTCATTAGAAAACAATTTCAAAAATAATTTCTTTGTCACCTCTCAAAACAATGGTTGTGGTTGTATCCCCTTTCTTGAATTTAGATAAGGCTTGCATATAAGATTCAACTGATGATGTTTTGTGTTCCCCTAATTGTTTGACAATATCTCCTGCAAGAATTCCTGCTTTTTTTGCGGGTCTATTTTCTGAAACGCCATCTACCCTAACTCCAGAACCTGTATAGGAGTAATCTGGCATAATACCCATACTAACACTGAATCTTGCTGAAGTAGATGTTTGTTGTTCTCTTGTTTTGGTAAAGGTTAGTTTTTGGTTATTTTTATTGGCTTCAATCATTTGTTGGATAAAACGAATAATTTTTAACATGCCAACATAATTTATTTTATCTGCATCATCACTGGGTTTATGGTAATCAGAATGAAGGCCGGTGAAAAAGAAAAGAACTGGTATATCTTTTCTATAAAATGAAGAATGGTCGCTGGGTCCTGTACCACTGGAATCAAACTTCATCATAAAATCCTTTTTCTTAACAGATTCAATCATGGTTTTCCAAGAAGGAGATGTTCCATATCCACCAACCGTTATTGTTTTGGTACTGTCGTTCATTCGCCCTACCATGTCCATGTTGATCATGTAATTGATGCTGTTCAAGGGAACTGATGGATTCTCTACAAAATATTTCGATCCATTAAGCCCCAATTCTTCTGCAGAAAAAGCAATGAATAGATAGTTGTATTGTTTTGCTTTGCTGTTTTTCAAAAGAAAGGCCAGTTCAATCATAGAGGATGTTCCACTAGCATTATCATCAGCACCATTGTGAATACCGAGATCTCCTGTCCTGATCATTGAATTTCCATCTTCACCATAACCAAGGTGATCAAAATGTGCCCCTATTACAATGGTATAAGGTGCATTGTTGTCTAAATAACCAATCACGTTTCTTGACTTTCGAATTTTTGGCGTGATCAAAAGGTTGGCAGAAATTTGATAGGAGGAGGAAGCATCATTAAGGTGTTGCTTTTGTGCGTTGGTGTTGATATATGCGGCAGGCAAAGGTGCAGTTTCTGACCTGTCTTTTGGGTCAAATTTGATTTTGTCTTCCAAAGACGAAGAATTGAAAAAAATAACAGCAGAAGCCCCTTTTTCTTTGGCTTTGAGCATTTTTTCAGTCAACAAATTAGCAACGTCAAAATGTGGGTTTTCTTTGTTTTCCCGTATTGCTTCTGCGAGATCAACCATCCATGGCTGGCCCTTTTCATTTAAAGAGGGCGAAGATTCTGCATTGATGGATGCTGTGGGAGAATTTGAAAGAGGAAAAAAATCAACACCGGCTTTAAGTAGCTTGCCATTTAACCTTAAATCAGTGTCCTTTGATAATTCTTTTCCATCATTGATGGTAAAATGCTGAAAAAAACTATTATTATCTCCTTTAGGAGTAAGGCCAATTTCTTTAAACTTTGAAGCAATGAATTCAGAAGCCAATATTTCACCAGGATCACCCGCTCTTCTTCCCTTGAGTTCATCTGAAGAAAGGAAGCCAACTTGTTGCTCTAAATATTGTACAATTTCTTTGTCAGCTTTTTTTAATTTTTGTGCTGAAGCAAATTGAGACAATAAAAGAAGGGGGATTAATATCCTGAACATTGGGTGAATTTTAAGCAAATTTAGTGTAGTTGTATGGATGTATTAAAATATCTGTCTAAAGATGGGCTTTTTACTGTTTTCGTAAGGGGGTGGCTACAAATGCATGTACCTTTGAGGGTAATTGATGATTGGAAATAAGCCTAATATAGCCCTAATTGGTAATCCTAACAGTGGAAAAAGTTCCCTGTTCAATCTATTGACTGGATTAAGGCAAAAAGTGGGTAATTTTCCA
>CANLED010000266.1 GCA_947489175.1 Chitinophagaceae bacterium
TCGCAAAAAAAAGCCGAAAAACCATCTATTTTTCGACTTATTTTTTAAAATAGCCAAACTCGAGTCCCCTCCTGGACAGGAGGGGTGGACTCTGGCGAGTCGCCGAAGGTGACGAGACAGAGGCCGGGGTGGTGGATTTCCTTAATTTAATTCCACCACCCCGTCTCCAGACACTCGCTTCGCTCGGTCTGGATCCACCCCTCCTGTCCAGGAGGGGAGTCTTTGATGGGAAATAATCTATCGCTTAACATATTGACTTTCAATAAATTACAAAGACGTCATTATGAGCGCAGCGAAGGAACTAATTCCACTGTATCGCAAAATACGTCGCGGGCGTATTCCCAACATTGGTGATGTTGTGCAAAATATTCGACTCCACATAACATGCATCACCTGTCGTAATCCTTTGTGGACCGGTTGCAATAAACATGTCTCCAACTCCATCCATCATCAAAATGATTTCTTCATTCTTGTGAACATGAGGATCATGACTGTTATAACGCGGGTTTAACGTCGTGATGTGAATATCAAATCGATTCATCATAATAGTTGGTCGATCAAAAAGCTGGCGAACACCACCCTTGCCATGCGATTTAAACACAGTGGTTTGGAAGTCCATTGCAAATGATGTTCCTCCTTTCTGTCCCCTTTCAACATTTGCATTGGCAGATTTTGAAATCATCTCATAAAAAGAAGATTCACCTTCAGCAGTATTCAGAAAATTCACTTTATCTCCTGGCAATAAAAACACCACAGAACCTTGTCCCAGCAAGTATTCCTTGTCGTTCAAGCTTACTTTAAATGATCCACTTTTGATGATGAAAAATCGCTCTGCTGAGTTTTTATTTGTTTTGTATTCAAGTGATTTCCCCTGAAGCAACGTGATGCCATTCATTTCATGCAACGAAAGAATAGCGCCTGATCCAGAAAATATTTTTCTGGTATTTCCTGTAGCAGTTTTCACAACGACGGCGGTATTCCAACCATTCACTTTTGATGGCAATACTGGTTCTCCCGCCATAACTATCATGCAAGAAAACAGAAGAGAGATGAGTACTATTTTTTTCATGTGATAAATGTAAAGTTGGACTTATAAAGCCCGGTTTAAAAAATTAATCATTGGCAAAGTAGTTTCATAATCATGCAAGATATTCTTGATGCAATCCGGTGATTGAAGATCTTTATCCGAATAAGAATTGAATGTATAATAACCTTTCATTTTTAAATATTCCATGGCCGGATTTCCTTCTTCGTATCCCTTCGGAACCCTTACCAATGTTTCAGGTGACTGAACACCTGCTGGAAATGTTTTCTTGAATTTTTTGCTTTCCACAATGGAAGTCCATTCATCAAATCCATAATCAATCTCTTGCCTAAACTTCTGTAAGTCAGGTGGCATGGGCATGTACACACCCCCACCAGCAAAGGATTCATTACCTGGCTCTAGTTGTAAATAATATCCTGCCGTATTTGCTTTTTTTCCACCTTGATTAATCAGCGCAAAAAAATTGGTTTTATATGGCTCTTTGTTTTTTGAAAAACGAACATCTCGATTGATCCTTGAAATGCATTTCTTTGGCTCCAAATTAGCAATCGCAATATTCCCATCAAATTTTGCAAGTCCATCCAAAACCTCTTTGGTGAATTGAATGAAATTTTGTTTCGCCAATTCATAGGCAGGCCTGTTCTCATCAAACCATGGCTTGTTGTTGTTTAATTTCAATTGCTTTAAAAAGGCAAATGTTTTTGCTTCAATCATCTAAATACTTTTTAATTGTTCCAATCCCACAAAACGATATCCCAACCAAAGCCGCCATACATCAACTGATTAATCACCTGAAAACCACGTTTTTTATGGGCCTTCAATGACCGCACATTTGCTTGGGCTACATCTGTTACAAGGTAATCAAATTCCTGCTGCAAGCAATCCCTGAAATGTCCATACAACCCCTGCACCAAATCCTGCCCCCTGTATTCTTTCCCAACACACAATTGTCCAACCACCACATAATCAACATCCTTCAACAACCTTCCCTTGTATTCACATTCATCAATAGAGTTGAACAAACCCACCAACAAATCATGTCCATTCCGTGTTGCTTTTGTCGACACCAACGCATATCCCGCCACTTTATCGCCATCCATGGCTACGATGGAAGGTGCTTGCTCATGCATTTCCTTCAAAAAATCGATGGAATAAGCCGCCGTAAGAAAGCCTTGACTGGCAGCTTCTTCGTCGGTGATGTTCTGACGCAGGTTTTCTGACTGAAGTTGTCTGATGTCTTCCAGTTCAGCAATTGAGCTAACACGCTTAATTTCAATCATGACGAAATAAAAAAATTTATGTAAAAATATGCATGATTTGGTCAAGGAAACAGTCAAATTAAACATTAAACCAAAATCATTTTGATAGTTCAAAGACTGCCAATAATTTTTTTGGATAGATTTATACAACTAAAATCAACGTCATGCCATTCAAACCCCTTCTTTCAATTCTCCCACTGGTGCTTTTGCTTTCTTTAGCACAGGCTCAAAACAAATCACCAAAAAAACAGCCGGTACTCGGACATCGATCTGTGCAACTAATAACCGCTGATGGGTTTCAATTCAAAGACCTCAATAAAAACGGAAAGCTCGACAAATACGAAGATTGGCGCTTGCCAAATGAAGCCAGGGCCAATGATTTGTTAGAAAAAATGTCTGTTGAAGAGAAAGTTGGATTCATGCTCATCAGCACCACGCGTCTCAAAAACGATGGGTCGGCTATGGGTACCAATAGATCTAAGGATAGTGTCTCCAGCGATTTCAATGAGGAAGACCAGGTGCAAAACACAAACATGTTCACCAGAAAACCTTTGCCCACTGCAATGATGATGTCGGCAGGCACCACAAAAGGAGTCAAAGAATTTCATCTCAGACATTTCATATTTCGTGCGAACGTAAGCGCAAAGACCACAGCAACTTGGGCGAATAATTTGCAGGCTATTTGCGAAAACGATGGGCATGGAATTCCAGCCATCATCGCATCAAATCCAAGGAACCACATCACCAAAGATGCGTCGATTGGACTCAGTGTGGGTACAACCACATTTTCAACTTGGCCAGGAGAACTCGGACTTTCAGCAATGCACGACCTAAAATTGACCAGAGAATTTGCAGACATAGCAAGACAAGAATGGGCAGCGGTTGGACTCAGAAAAGGGTACATGTACATGGCAGATTTATCCACCGAACCGCGCTGGCAAAGGATAGAAGGCACTTTCGGAGAAAATGCGGAATGGGCAGGTAAGATGATTTATGAAATTGTATTGGGCTTTCAGGGAAGCAAATTGAGCAACCAATCCGTTGCATTAACCACCAAACATTTTCCAGGTGGTGGAGCAGGAGTAGGTGGACAAGATCCACATTTCGATTGGGGCAAGTTTGAACATTTCCCAGGAAAAATGTTCGAAAACAATTTGATTCCGTTTAAAGCAGCCATCAAGGCAGGCACCTCAGCCATCATGCCTTATTACTCTATACCGAAAGACACCAAATATGAAAAAATCGCTTATGCCTACAACAAGGCAGTAATCAGCGATTTGTTGAGAGACAGCCTGGGTTTCAAAGGAATCATCAATTCAGATACAGGTCCAATTGAAATGATGCCATGGGGTGCAGAAAACCTCAACATCATGGAACGCTACAAGAAAACTATGGAAGCAGGAGTGAATCTCTATTCCGGCTCAGCAGACCCAACACCACTTCTTCAAACGGTAAAAACAGGCATGGTAGACATGAAGTTGGTGAACAATTCTGTGTATCGATTGCTCATGGAAAAGTTTGAATTGGGACTTTTTGAAAATCCTTATGTTGATGTAGAAGCTGCAGAAAAA
>CANLED010000267.1 GCA_947489175.1 Chitinophagaceae bacterium
TGGCCTTCGACAGGCTCAGGCACCGAATACAAAATGAAGAATGAAGAATGAAACAGCCAGTTGATTGTTGAAGGGTTGAAAAGTTTACTTGGTCTTACTGGCTTAATCGTCCTTTTTTAGCAACCATTTAGGAAAGGATTTCAAACCATATAACCTTAGATTATAACATAACAATTTTACTCTGAAGCAACAGTCCAACTGCCTTCTTCTATTTCCATTTCTAGTTCATTGGCATCCCAACCGCAATAACCTAAAAAAAGTTGAATTTCATTTTCGCGGACATCTTTTACATTGATAGCATGAATTACTTCTTGAATAGATCCTCCAAAATACTTGTTGTTGGATATTTCTTGACTTCCTGTAATCAAATCTGGCCTGCTGTGTACAACATAAATATGTTCCTGATCAACTGGTCCACCTTCTAAAAGCGGGAAAGGCTTGCTTTTGCTAAATTCTTTCAGTTCATTCAATGATCGTCCAAACGGGCGATTCACCACAAAACCCACAGCTCCATTTACATTATTTTCAACGATGAGGATAGTGGCATTTTCGAAATAACTGCCATTTAGAAGGGGTGTACTTTTAATATGTGAGCCAACTTTGATCATGGGTGTGATTAATTAAATGAGGAATAAATTTAACCAAATTTTCTTGTGTAGCAAATGATTAAAATCAGGATAGAAGTGTATTTTTCAATAGCTTGGGGTTTAAACCCCAGGCTATTGAAAGCTTGATGGCTATATCACAACAAAATCTTCCTGATTTTTATAATGGAGACTTAAGTAAAAATTAATCCAAAATGTTTAAAGTTAAATTTGTTTTTTGTGGTAAGCGACTGTTCAGTATTTTATTGTAGGTAAATTTTGTTGTAACTTAAAGATATAAAACTTGTCATCATGAAAAAATATCCCAACATTTATTTGTTCTTATTTCTTTTTGCTCTATTATCCACAAACTTTGTGCAGGCACAAAATGTCCCTGAAAAATCTAGAATAATTGTTATCGGTGCACACCCTGATGATTGTGATAGTGATGCAGGTGGATTGGCTGCACTGCTGGCTAAAATGGGACATGCAGTTAAATTTGTTGCTGTTACCAATGGCGATGCTGGTCACCACAAAATACAAGGGAAGGCACTTGCTGAAAGACGATATGCAGAAACACAAGAAGTTGCCAAGCGGCTTGGTGTGAGCTACGATGTTTTAGACAATCATGATGGCATGTTAACGCCTTCGCTTGATGTTCGGTTGCAAATTATCAGAAAGATCCGGGAATGGAACGCAGACGTTGTAATAGCGCCTCGTCCGAACGACTATCATCCTGATCATCGATATACAGGCGTTCTTGTTCAGGATGCGGCTTATATGGTTGCAGTGCCTAATATCGCCTATGATGTTCCTGCATTGAGAAAGAACCCAATATTTCTTTATACCAGAGACCACTTTCAAAGACCCAATCCATTTCGTCCGGATATCGCCATTGATATCAGTTCTGTATTTGAACAAAAGATGTCTGGCCTAGATGCACACGTTTCTCAATTCTACGAATGGATGCCTTGGATAGGACACTACGAAGAAGAAGTTCCTGCTGATAAAAAAGAGCGTTTCAAGTGGTTGATGAAAAGGTATGATGAGAAAATGCGTCCGGATATAAGGGCTTCTTTGGTAAAGTGGTACGGAGAAGAAAAAGCTGCTAAGGCAACCTATGCAGAGGCATTTGAAATTTGTGAGTATGGCGCACAGCCTACTGAAGCTGACATCCGTAGGTTGTTTCCGATGTTGATGAAATAGAAATAACAATATTTAAATGAAGTATAAATACAAGTTATTTGCATTATTGTTTTTACTCACTCCGATAGTCATCTTTGCTCTGTCCGTTGATGATTCATTGATTGTAGTTCGCAAAACAGCAGACTTTGAATTAACAAAAGCTGGGAATGAATCTGAATGGAAATCAACATCCTTTGTGGTTCTTCCACAACGAAAAAAGTCTGGGGTATTATATGAAACCAAAATGAAAATTCTTTATTCTGATTTGGGAATTTATTGTTTGTATGAATGCGAAGACAATAAAATTACAGCGACCCTAAAAGAAGATTTTTCAGATATCTACAATGAGGATGTTGTTGAAGCATTTTTCTGGACGATGGAATCTTCACCGATTTATTTCGAGTATGAGCTCTCTCCAAATAATGTGGAGCTTCCTATTATTGTTCCTAACTATAATGGAAAATTTATGGGTTGGAGACCCTGGCATTATGAAGGTGTAAAAAAGACGAGGCATCAGTCTGTGATTCGAAAAGAAGGGGATAAGGTTGTTGGGTGGACAGCCCAGTTTTTTATTCCTTATAAATTGCTAGAACCCCTTCAGAATGTGCCTCCTACAAAGGGTATGAAATGGCGTGCTAATTTTTACCGCATTGATTACGACAAAGGATCTTCTTCATGGTCTTGGAAACAAACCCAAAAGAATTTTCATGATTACGAGCGATTTGGAACTATAATATTTGATTAATATCAAAAAGTATAGCTGTATCTCTCAATAGCCTGGGGTTTAAACCCCAGGCTATTGAATTTTTGATGGTATTCTTATGGATCCTCGCTGGGCGCGGAATGACAGTGTTGCAAGTAAATAAAACAAAAAAGGCCACCAAATGGTGACCTCTGTGGGAGTTGACGGGATCGAACCGCCGACCCTCTGCTTGTAAGGCAGATGCTCTAAACCAGCTGAGCTAAACTCCCTAATGGGCTGCAAATATAGAAATCATATTCATTGTGGCAAAATAAATTTTAGGATATTTCTTAAAATATTTCCTTCAACATAATTTTTTTATACTCCACCTTCATCTTTGGCATCACATGTACCTGCAATCCAATAAGTCCCTTTAATTTTCTGTTTTTCAAATCTTCATCCGTTGTCTCACTCATCAACACTCCATTGATGTAATGAGTTATGTGATTCCCATTGGCTATAATATGTATATCATTCCACTCTCCAACCTTGATAATCGATTTTAAAGAATCAGAATTTCCTACAGATCCCGTTATCACTGGCTTCTGTCCTTCTTTTAAAGTGGCTTGCTGGCCTCGCATCGCCAAAAAGCCACGTCCGCGTTCTTCATAATTCTGACCCGTATAGCGATTTTCTCCATCTATATCAGCCTGATAACCCTTCAATGCATACTTGATGTTGCTCAGCTCTTCACTGCGGTATTGCACACCGCTGTTGCCTTCTGGACTAATCCTGTATTTTGCTTTGAATTCAAAATTGTCTGGTGTTTCACCGCGATAGATCAAAAACGTATTCGTTTTCAACTGCTTTTCTTTGGTTACTTCACCGATAAAACTGTTGTCTTCGATTCTCCAAAAACTAGTGTCGCAGTCCCAGTCATGAAAAGATTTGCCATCAAATATTCTGATGAATCCATCTTTTTTAATTTGTCCGTTGAGCGATAGGGTAGTGCACGCCAAAAGCATTAGAAACCCAAGTTGAAAACTGATTTTATTGAGCATGATATTCTTTGTTGATGTTTTTTTTACAAGCAAAATTTTACAAACTATCGCAATCCTTCCAACTGCGGGTTGCTGCTGAATCTAGCACAGCTTGACAAACCTTTTGTGTTTCTAATGCCTCTTTAAATGTTGGTGAACAAGATTCTCCTGTTTCCAAGGATTTTAAAAAATCGGCCACTTGATGCACAAACGAATGCTCATAACCAATGCCCAAACCTGGTACCCACCACTTGTTCATGTATGGTTGCTCTCCATCTGTAACATGGATTGACCTCCATCCACGAAGTTGTGATTCATCCCCATTGTCAAAAAACTCAAGCCTATTCAAGTCATGCAAATCCCAACGGATTGATG
>CANLED010000268.1 GCA_947489175.1 Chitinophagaceae bacterium
AAAATTATAATCTTCCATTCCCACAATAGCTAAAACTCGATTGAATAGGTTTGATTGAAATAAAAATATATTCAATAACTATGTTACGTTCTTTGCCAATACCCAGAATAAGTTAACTTAGGTTTACAAAAAAACACTCATCAATAAGCCCTCAATCATACTATTTTCCTGCTTGCTATGGCTTTGCAGCTGCAACGAAAGTACGCCCCTTGATATACACTGCAGGCAAGGGAATGAAACAGAGTCCATTGAGGCATTACAACAGGCTGATTTCTCCCTTCACTTCAGCAATGGTTCATTCAATCCGGGATTCACCAATGCTTACTGGTGGATTAAAATAAACCTCACCAACAGTGGCAGGGCAGCAACAAAATACATCCTGCTCAATAATCCTCATATCAATCGCATCACAGTTCTGGATCCTGCTTCAAAAACTAAACTCCAATTGGGCGATAAAATGATATTTGATAAACGGCCTGTCAATTTTAGCGACTTTGCCATTCCGGTGAAGCTGGCTGCGAACGAGACGCGTACGATTTATATAGGCTTGGATAAAATTGGTGAATCACTTCACATAAAAACTGAACTGGCTGATGATGCCAATATGGGCAGACTGATTAACATAAAAATGCTGACAGCCGGACTCATCATGGGATGGATGCTGCTGATTGTATTTATCGTTATGCTTATCTGGTTTTACACCAAAGAAGGATCAAACCTCTATTATTCAGCGTATATCATCTGTATCTCATGTTGGATTTTTTCCAACATGGGCACCGGATTTCAACTGTTTTGGCCAAACTTTTATGCATTCAATAATATCTCCAGGCCTTTTTTCCTCTTTTGCGCAGCAAGCTTTTTCGCACTAACACTGCTGACTTATTTCAAAGAGAGTGATTTCAATAAAAGAACCAGAAAAGCCCTAAAATTTCAAGCAATTTTATCGGTTCTGATGATGTTGATCTTGATAACAGTTGATGTTAACCAAATACCCGTAAACTACAAATTTCAGTTCCTGATGCTCGTTCCCGTAGTATTGGCAATATTTGTAATTACATCATTTCTCCATATTTATGCCAACTGGCGGGCCTCTGCTGACTTCAGCAGCTTTTATTTCTTCGGGATGATTTTTTTCCTGTTCATTTCAATTTGTCAGAATATATTTCAATTCGGACTAAACAATCCGCTACTGCAATTCATCAATATCCATGGTGCAAGCATCAGCCTGATTGGTGAGACCAGCATCATTGCCGCAGGATTCGTCTTTAAATTCAATAAATTCAAAAAAGAAAAAGAGTTGATGCAAATTGAAATGCTGGCACAACAATTTGCCTTGTCAAAAGAAATCATCAACATCCAGGAATTGGAAAGAAAAAGAATCGGGGAAGATATGCATGATTCTATCGGCGGTCTTTTGGCTACACTTAAGCTTTATCTTGACAAGGCAACAACTGATACGGTTAATGTTTACCTGAACAATTGCAAGAAAATATTAGAACAGTGCATCCATGAAATAAGAATCATCATTGACAACCTTGTCCCACAAAACATACACCTGCATGGATTTTCCAAGGCGTTTGAATTGTTCATTGCTTATAGCAGAGAGTCAACTGAATCAAACATCATTTTTTATCACCAAATACAAAGTAAACTGAGCATCTCCAGCCAGACCGTTTTGTACAGGATACTAACTGAACTCTTGAACAACTGCATCAAACATGCAAAATCATCTGAAATAAATATCAGCATCATTGAAGAAAAAGAAGAAATCCGAATTCTGTTTGAGGACAATGGAATTGGTTTCAATCCAAACAAGGAAAACATTGGACATGGATTGAAAAATATCTCTAACAGGGTGAAATTCCTGGACGGAACCATGCATACAGAAAGCAGTCATCAGGGAAGCACTATCATCATTCAGGTTCCAATTCTACCCCATTTATATTCAAATAACTAATATGATGAAAAGAATCATTCATATTGACGATCATTTGCTCTTCGCTCAGGGAATCAAATTGCTTTTTGAGGGACATAAGGAATATCAGCTAGAACATCATTTTCCTAACTCCACAGATGCAATCAGTTATTGCAGCAAAAACATTCCAGACCTTTTGCTAATGGATTACTATTTGCCAGAAGGCAACGGACTTGACGCTGCAGAATATTTCATGAAATTATTGCCAAGACCGAAAATCATTTTTCTGACCATGGTCAATGACTATTTTATCATGCAAGCTGCCAGGTCAAAAGGCATCGATGGCTTTTTATCCAAGAACATTGGATATGAAGCATTGTTCTCAGCAATTGATTCCGTTTTTAAGGGAGAACGCAGTTTTAAGAACATCAATACCCAGAATGACTCAACACTGGGTTTTGTAGACTTACTCAGCAAAAGAGAAAAACAAATTGCCAAATTGGTAGCGGAAGGTTACTCAACTCCAAAAATTGCCAGTACATTGTTCATCAGTGAACTAACGGTTTCAACACACCGAAAAAACATCATCCGCAAACTCAATCTCGAAAATTCGGTTCAGCTAGGAAACTACATTCACCTGTTCAATTGATTGAATCAAAAAGATGATTTTTGTCATGTTTTTTGCAATCCCCCATCATTAAATATGGCCTATCAATGCTTGAATTTTGTATCAAACATTAAAAACGCCATATGAACGCTAGAATTCTCGAACTTTTCATGAAGGAAAATGATGCCTGGGATGACATGATCACGAGACAAAAAAAAGAAATCCCCAACCTTGAAAGAATGATTTCATCCATCTTTGACGGGAAAAATTTCCAGGATGAAGAAATCACTTCAAATGTAAACCACCTGAAAAGTGAGATGCAGGCCCAGGAAACATGCATGACAAACATCAAGGAAGAATTGGCCAAGCAACAGGATTTTTTGGCCAGTGAAAAAAGGGGAAATTCGTATCCGGTTCATACCCTGCTGAGCCAGAATGCCCTTCGTGAAAGGATCCGGAATGCGGAGCGACAGTTCCTGGACCTCAAATGCAACTACCTCAATTATCTGGCCAACACCTTATAAAGTTAAAACGCTTTATGTAACTGAATGATGAGAGTCAGTTTTTTTGGTGACCATCATTATTCAAGGTGCATGCAATGAAAATTAGATTTGTCATGAGATATTATTCATCAACTTAAAAAAATACTACCATGTTAGGAAATGGAAGATCGCTGTTAAGATCATCGCTGCTAAGACCTTCACTCTTGGAAGATGTCATGAAACCCTGGAATGAATGGGTGGACGAAAAATGGCCATTTTCCAACCAGACGCCAGCCGTAAACGTAAAAGAAACTGAGAAGAACTATGAAATTACGCTGGCCGCTCCCGGCTTGCAGAAGAGTGACTTTACAATCGATGTCAATGGATCAATGATTACCATCAGTGCTGAACAAGATGAAAAAAAGGAAGAGAAAGATGAATCTTTCACCAGGAGGGAATACAGTTATTCCTCTTTCTGCAGGTCTTTTTCCCTGCCTGAAAACATTGTCCAGGAAAAAATCGATGCCAACTATGTCAATGGTGAACTGAAACTATTGCTACCCAAAAAAGAGGAAGCAAAAAAGACAGTACCCCAAAAGATCAGTGTACACTGATTTGACACTCCCCCCTTCTGCAAGTGCAGAGGGGGGATATTTATTTTAAACTGTCCCTATGATGGTTAAAAACAAAATGATCAGTAGCCTCGCCAAACAATATATTTTTGAAAACTCCTCTTGGATCAGGCTCATTGAGTACCTGCACCAGGAGAATACGCATATGAAGAACAGGCTGTCGGAGATCATAGACCAAATAACAAACAAGGAAAGCCTCGGACTGGCAGAGCAATACCAAAA
>CANLED010000269.1 GCA_947489175.1 Chitinophagaceae bacterium
TATTAGCTACAATACAGACGGTTCAAATTCTGGGTATGTTTTCAGAAAGTTTGTTAGAAATTATGAAGGATTGGGAAGAAGTGAAGGAGATTATGCATACCCTGTAATGCGTTTGGCTGATGTTTATCTTATGTATGCTGAAGCAACAAATGAAGTGAGCGGACCACAAGCTGATGCCATAGGATTTGTAAACCTTGTGCGTAAAAGAGGAAATCTTCCAGCATTGGCACCTGCAAAAACTGTTTCAAAACAAACATTTTTTGATGCTATTGAACAAGAAAGAATCATTGAATTGGTTGCTGAAGGACAAAGATCATTTGACATTCGTCGCTGGAGAACCATCGAAAAAATTTGGGGTGCACCAGGTGGACCAGGAGTTTGGATGCAAGATACCTGGGGAGCTAATCAACAAAGATTTTATTTGAATACAGTTGACCTTACCTACAAGCAAAACTATATTTTCAGAATTCCTCCAGGTGAGAGAGATAGGAATGCAAACCTTACTCAAAACATTCCTTGGAGATAATCAGAAACAAAAAATAATAAATTCAAATTTTAATCATACGCGATGGCCAGATATTTAAAAATAACCCTTTCTTTCTTGATGATCACAGCATTGATCACCGCATGCAAAAAGGATTCCCCTGTTGATGAAGACGGACTGTTGATTACATTCAGACAAGAGTGTTTTGTGAGCAATTTCGAGTTGTTGGGATCAGATTTCGTTTCAGTAAGATCAAAAACTGCCGTAATAGATACAGTAGCACAGACCATTGATGTTGAAGTTCTTTTTGGAACAGACTTAAAAAATGTTTACCCACAATTTTCTTTGGCTACTGACTGTAAGCTAGATCCAAAAGTTGTTGGTAAAACAGACCTTTCAGATTTAGCTAATCCTAAAACATATACTGTTGTTTCTGGGAATAGAAAAATCAGGAAGCCATACAAACTCAACATCAAGTTTCAATAACCTCAGTTTATCTTAAAACATTTACAATGCGTAACTTAAATATTAAACATTCTTTTTTAATCTTGATAATGCTAGCCTCTATGGTGGCATGTAAAAAAGAAGTATATAAAATTCCAGATCCAGTTTCATCATTAACCAATGACTGCATCAAAAGAACCATTGGGCCAAATATTGTTGGTCTTCCAATAGAATTCGCTTACGCCATGGCGATACCAAAATCCCAAGGTAAAATTGTTTCAGCCCAGGTTGAAGCCAGCATTGCCGGTGCTGCAAGCACTTTTCTCGAACACAGGTCGTTCTATACCAATTCAGGTGGTGTTGATATACCCGTTACCATTGGAACTCCTTCCGTAAATAAAGGAGCTACCACAACAGTAACTTATAGCATTGATACAAATGCCGCAACCCTGCGTTACTACTATGTAATTCCAGAAGAAGCTAGGGGAAAATCAGTTTCATTCACCTTCTCTGCTACCAGCAGCGATGGCAAAACGGTTAATTACAAGCTCGGTCCTTACGCTATTTCAAAAATGGACATCAAGAGGAACTTAGCTGTTTCTAATGCCAACAATGCTTATATTTCCATTGAAGACATGGCTGTTTACAACAATGCAACGCTTGGTTCTTCGGCAAATAAGATCGACTTGGTTTATCTATATCGTGCAGCACCAACTACATTTACCCACGCATTAGTTTCTCCGGGTGCTGATCCTGCGTACTTGCCTGGCGTTGTACTTCCTTCGGGAATGACCAAAAAAACCAAGCTTAGGAAAGTCTTTAACCTACAAGATAGAAATCTTGCAAACCTTCAATTTGGAATCTATATTGATGACAAAGATTTTCAAGAATTGAGCCTTGTCGATGCCCCAAATTATGCAATTGGACTTAGGGCTGAGGCGGGAACATGGGTTGAAACTGCCGATGGAAAATACAGGGCCTATATTTTTATCAACTCTATCAATCCTGCCGGCAGTGCCGTAATCAGCATTCTTAGATACACTTTATAAATATTTTGTGATATGCAATTCCGCAAAAATCTGGTTGTTAAACACTTCGTTACCTTAGTTTTGATGATCAGTTTTGCGGAGGCTTCCTTGGGGCAAGCATTCACGCATCCGGGTATCGATCAAAATATTCAGGATCTCGTTTTCATGAAGAAGATGATCCAACAAGAAAAGCAGCCATACCAGGCTGCTTTTCTTCGTTTAAAAGCATCCGCAGATACCAACTTTGTGGTAAAAGCCCATACACATGTGCTTCGCGGTCCGTACGGCAAACCCGATATCGGCGGGGGAGACCTCAGAAATGGCGCAAACATGGCCTACGATTGTGCAGTTATGTGGTATTTGACCAATAATCAAAAATATGCAGACAAAGCCATTGAAATCATCAATGCTTGGTCGCCCACCGTGTGGGATTTTGATTACAACGATGCAAAGCTTTTGGCGGCATGGACAGGTCATTTGTTGTGCAATGCCGGAGAGATATTGCGGTATACCAAGTCTGGATGGCAGCAAAAAGACATCAACAGTTTTAGCAAGATGCTGATGACTGTTTACTATCCGCTCATGCGTTATTATTTTCCGCAAGCCAATGGCAACTGGAATGGCGCTATCATCCATTCTTTAATGGCCATGGCCATCTTCACTGATAACAGAAAAATGTTCAACGATGCTGTAGATAATTTTCTGCATGCACCTGCCAACGGAAGCTTGTTTAAATACATCTATCCAAACGGGCAATGTCAGGAAAGTCCACGCGACCAAGCTCATGTGCAGTTAGGGTTAGGTGAATTTGCCGGGGCTGCCCAAATTGCTTATACGCAAGGTGTCGATCTTCTCTCAATAGCAGACAACAGGTTGGCATTGGGATATGAGTACACTGCCAAATTTTTATTGGGGGAAAAACCACACTGCTACTGCACCATTTCTGAAAGGGCTAAATCGCTGCGCGATGATTACGAGTATATTTATAGGCATTATACAGCCAAAGGCATAAATATACCCTGGACTAAATTAGCAGCTGATTCTGTAAGGGATAAGGCATCTAGGAGCATATTGACATCCATGCGTGCTTCATTCGCTGCATCAGCACCGCAAGTTGGTCCTCCAACGCCAAGTAAAATAGGGTATATCGCCGGTGCTACAATCTCAACAGTTGCACCTGAAAACGCAATTATTGTATCACCAGGGGAGTCTATACAAAATGCTTTAAATAAAGCCAGTGGTACTGGTGCAACCGTATTTTTAAAAGCAGGGATACATAAGTTTCCAGAGACATTGAAAATTCCCAGCAAGATAACGTTGGCCGGAGAGGGGTTGGCAACAATACTTTTTCTAGATCCTGCATCTGCATCTTCCGGTCAACGAGATGCTATGGTGAATGCAGATAATGACTTGAGCGACATTACAATCCGTGATTTGGTTATTGAAGCATCAAACAAAACTGAAATAGGCTCAGACCCAAATACCAATCGCTCTAATAAAGGCGGGTATAATAGGGGAGGGATTGTTTTTAGGGCGTTAAAGGAAGGTCAGATGAAGAACATCAACTTAAAAAATATTACGGTTCAGAATGCTACCTTCCAAGGCGTGCTAATTTCAGGAGCAGATGGGGTCAATATAACTAGATGTGATTTTAATGAAAATGGTGGCAATGTAGTGCCGGGTCCAGCCTTACAACATAACTTATCCATCACCCACAGCGCAAATATTATTGTAGTTGGAAGTAGAATGAGCACTTCTCCTTTTGGAAGCGGGATCTCGTTTGATCATTGCAAAAATGCCAAGGTAAATGATTGTGAAATTTTAAGAAATGCATGGCATGGAATATTGGTTGCAGAAAGCAGAGATATTGCCATTTCGAAAAATCTCAT
>CANLED010000270.1 GCA_947489175.1 Chitinophagaceae bacterium
CACCACAGATAAAAAAAACATTGTTTTATTTAATGGCTTGGTGAGAAGAAGTTTCAGGATTGCTCCAAATATTGCATGCACTGATTTTCAGAATATGTCTAGTGGACAACAGTTAATGAGGGCAATCAGGCCAGAGGCAATTGTTACAATCAATGGACAAAAAATAAACATCGGTGGGTTAATGGGGCAAAAGGAAAAAGCATACCTGACGGAAAGTATGGTAGATGGTTTTACCAAAGGCAATACCGATTTTATTTTTTCAAGTATCAAGGTAGAAAATATCAAACCATTGATCAATTGGAAAAAAAATACCTGGGGAGCTGTTGACAAACCAGGTACAGGTAAAACGATTTCATTTTTTTATCAGTCACCCAACACTTCTCTTAAAGATGTTGAAGTTGTTGTGCATTATGAGTTATACGATGGGATTCCATTGATTGTTAAATCGCTGAGTATTCAAAATAATGCTGGTCAATCAATTACCATCAATAAAATTGTGAATGAGTCACTCGGACTCGTAGAAGAGGAAAGTGCAGTGGTAGGCAGTTCAGAAGAAATGAAAAAGCAACACGGTATTTATGTTGAAACAAATTATGCATTCAACAATGCCATGCGATATGACATCAGTGATCAAACAACACATTGGTTGATAGATTCGAGTTATACTTCACAAGTGAATTACAATTATCAGACGCCATGTGTGCTGGAGGTTTTTCCTGAAAAAGTGAAAGCAATTAATTTACAGCCAGGAGAATTTGTGAATTCAGTGCGAACACATGAATTACTCATGGATAGCTATGACAGAGAGAGGAGGGGCTTAATGATTCAACGGATGTACAAGACTGTTGCACCATGGACAACACAAAATCCTATTTTTATGCATTTAGTAAGTAGGAATGACGAGCAAGTGAGGACTGCTGTTGACCAATGTGCTGAGACAGGATATGAAGCATTGATCTTGAGCTTTGGCAGTCACTGCAACATGGAAGACACTTCAAGGGCCAATGTTGAAAAATGGAAGATGTTGGCTGATTATGCGCACAATAAAGGGATACAGATTGGCAGTTACTCATTGTTTAGCAGCAGAAGGATTGATGATGAAACAGATGTGATAGATCCGAAAACTGGAAAGCCCGGAGGCGCTTTTTTCGGCAATGCACCCTGCATGGGAAGCAAGTGGGGACTGACTTATATTGATAAGTTGAAGTATTTTATAACCCAAACGGGTTTTAATATTTTTGAGAACGATGGGCCATACCCTGGAGATATTTGTGCCTCTACTGTGCATCCTGGACATACAGGATTGGATGATTCACAATGGAAGCAAATGCAGTTGCAAAAAGGGTTATACAGATGGTGTAACGAAAATGGGGTTTATGTAAATGCGCCTGATTGGTATTTTTTAGATGGCACGCACAAAATTGCAGTTGGGTATAGGGAAGTAAATTTTTCTTTGTCAAGAGAGCAGCAAAAAATTCTAAATAGACAGAACATACACGATGGAACCTTTGAAAAACTTCCATCAATGGGATGGGGCTTTGTGCCGTTGACAAGATATCAAGGGGGTGGACCTGAAGCTGTTTTGGAACCATTGAAAGACCATCTCAAAGATTATGAAAACCTGATGATACAATATTATGGTGCTGGGGTTCAGGCATGTTACAGAGGACCAAGGTTGTATGATACCGATTCAACCAAAAAGTTGGTTACTAACACCATATCTTGGTACAAAAAATACCGTGATATTTTAAATGAGCCAATCATACATTTGAGAAGAGCGGATGGACGCGATTGGGATGGTTTCATGCATGCAAGTACAACATTGAAAGACAGGGCTTTTTTGATGGTCTTCAATCCTACAAAAGAAAGGATAACCCGAACCATTAGAATGCCATTTTATTATACAGGGTTGAAAGGAAAATTCGAAATAAAGGAAAAAGACAAAGTAATCATGCAAATGCCCATTTCAAAGGACCAATTTGCGAGCATAACAATATCAATTCCTGCGGAAGGATATAATTGGTTTGTTATTCGTGAAGTCAACTAACCTATTTGTGTAGAAATACTTAATTTGCAAATAATGTACATTTTTGAAAAACTAAAAGTCAAGCATCGCGTTGTACCACTTAAATAAATCTATTGATATGACTTATAAAGAAAGAATAGCAGATATTTATGAAATGATTGCCGGAGGCAAAATGTTGGATGCATTCGACAAATATTATGGAGAAGGGGTTTCTATGGTTGATGTGGGGCATGGTCCTGCCGTAGTTGGAAAAGAAGCAAATCGTTTGAGAGAAATTGCGTTTATAGACATGATAGAAGAATTTCATGGCATGGGCGTTGATTCCATAACATCAGATGAAAGTGCAGGTGTTACAATGGTAGAAAATTGGATGGATGTAACCTTAAAGGGTATCGGTAAGGTAAACTATACCCAAGTGGCGGTTCAACGCTGGGAAGGTGATTATATAGTAGAAGAGAAGTTTTATCATAAATGAGAAAGTCTTGTTTAGATGCAAAAGCCCCGTTATTTCAAACGGGGCTTTTTTGTGTTCAAAACATCGCCCTTAGTTATGATAAATTTTATAAAAAAAGAAATTACTTTAAGAAGTTATTAATTAATTCATATTTAATTCTCATAATGTTAATCAAGCGTTGGCAATAGCTAGAAACCCTAGGTATAATTTCGCTTTTGAATATTTTAACGAAAATTAACATTTATGAAATCAAATTTTAGCAAGTTTTTGTTGCTTGTTTGTATTGTACTAACGGGCTTATTGCCTCAGTTAGCACAAGCACAAAAGGCAATTACCGGAAAGGTAATTTCATCTTCAACTGGTCAAACTATTGCCAGTGCTAGTGTAGTAGTAAAAGGAGCTAAAAATGGCTCTATGACATCTGCTGAAGGTGTATTTGTTGTAAACGCCAATGTTGGCGATGTGTTGATTGTATCTGGTGTGGGTATCAAAACATTCGAATTTAAAGTAACTGCGGCTGGCACTCAAATAATTTCTGTTGATGCAGAAACTAAAGAATTGAGTGAAGTAGTTGTTACTGCTCTTGGTATCAAAAAAGAGGCGAAAAGACTTGGATATTCAATTCAAGAGGTTAAAGGTGCTGATTTAGTAAAAGCACGTGAGCCAAATGCAGTGAATAGCCTTGTTGGTAAAGTTGCTGGTTTAGCAGTTGGACCATCTCCTGAAATTCTTGGCCGTCCTCAAGTTTTGCTCAGAGGTATCGGTGTTAACTTTTATGTTGTAGATGGAGTTCCTATCAACTCTGATACTTGGAACATCAGTCCTGACGACATCGAAACGTTCTCTATTTTGAAAGGACCAACAGCTTCTGCTCTTTATGGAAACAGGGCTATCAATGGTGCTATCATCATCAATACCAAGAAAGGTACAAAAGACAAGAGAGGTTTCTCAGTTGAGTTCAACTCAAGTGTTATGGTGGAAAATGGTTTCATTGCCATTCCAAAAGTTCAAGATGAGTATGGCCCTGGCGACCATGGCAGATATGCATTTGTTGATGGCCGTGGCGGTGGATTGAATGATGGTGATTACGACGTTTGGGGACCAAAATTTGAAGGTCAATTAATTCCTCAGTATGACAGTCCTCTAGATCCAGTTACTGGTGTTCGTAAAGGAACTCCTTGGGTTGCAAGAGGTAAAGACAATCTTAGCAGGTTTATTCAGCCTGGTATGATTAACACTACTAATATTTCAGTTGCTTCAAGCACAGAAAAATCAGATATCAGGTTTTCTTTAACCCATACTGGTCAGAAAGGTATTGTTCCAAATACTAAATTAGATGGAATCAATTTCAATTCTT
>CANLED010000271.1 GCA_947489175.1 Chitinophagaceae bacterium
GTTCATTGGCATTGGCCTATGCTAATTTCTATGGTTACGCTCCATCATTCATCAAAGCCGTTGGTGAAACAAATATTTTTAAGCCAAGATCCCCCAAAACATTTGCGTTAACAGCAAATAGAATAGAAGATAGTTTGCTGCACATCATCAGCAAAAGGATATTAGAAAAGGAATTATCTGTTTTTAAACCAGATAAAAAGTTGAGTATTTTTAGCCTTGAACTCACCACAAGAAATGAGAAACTAAGTCAGTTAATTAGCCTTCGATTGATTGATCAAGCAGCTAATTTGTATGTTGATACAAAAACACGTCGACTTCGAATTAACGTGGATCGTTTGCAAAGGAAATCAGACAGTGTAGCCTATCTGTTGAACATGCAAACATTGTCAAGTGCATCGAAGGACTTGATAAACGCCAATCCAACATATATTAATACGGGGGTAGACCTCGAAATATCGAATAGAGATAAAGCGCTTTTAGGAGGTATTTATAGCGACTTGAATAAGAGTTTAGACATTAGTAAAACTGCGTTGATTCAGGAGACTCCTACAATTGAAATAATTGACAAGCCAGAGTTACCACTTAAAAAGAATGAATGGAAATGGTACCTCGTTATACCAATTAGTTTTATCTTAGGGATGTTAACCAGTTCAATGCTTTTTGTTTTTTTTATACCCCTTAGAAAGCGATCTAATTGATAAAATATAAGTCCTAAAGAAATTAAGATTCTGATTGACTGAACCTCTCCTTAATTTTCCCCATCAAATCTTTCTCAATCATAGTTTGGGCAAGAATTAGCATGTTTTTGAAAGACTTCGCATGAGAAATTCCATGTCCAATTACAACGGGTTTATTAACGCCAAGAACAGGCACTCCACCGTATTGTTCAAATTCAAATCTATCAAAAAATTCGTCTTTAATTCCTCTGTTTTGAATCAAAGGGTATATGCTTTCAGCCAATTTCAATATTACATTTCCTGTAAATCCTTCACAAACCATTACATCCGCTTTGTCAAGAAACACGTCACGCCCCTCTATGTTGCCAATGAAATTAATTGATTGTTCTTCTTTCAATAAAGGATAGGCCGCTTGAGCCAATATATTTCCTTTACCTTCCTCTTCGCCAATGTTAATTAATCCAACTGTTGGATTTTTAATATTAAGTACTTGCTCGGCAAACAATGAACCCAAAATTGCAAATTGAACCAAGTTTTCTGGTTTGCAATCTGAATTGATGCCAACATCTAGAAGCCAACCTAACTTTCCGTTTTCACGGGGCATATAAGCACCAATTGTAGGCCTACTAATGCCATCAATAGCCTTGATGCTAAACAATGAACCAACCATCATAGCTCCTGTATTGCCTGCACTTATAAAGGTATCAACCTTACCCGTAGCTAGATATTTGAAGCCTACTGAAATAGAGGAATCAGGCTTTTCACGCATGGCCTTAGTAGGATGCTCATGCATGTCGATTACTTGCGAAGTTGCAACAATAGCACAATTCTCTGCATTTATATTATGCTCAGCAATTAAACGAAGTATTTCGTCTTTGTCGCCAAAAAGGGATAACTCAGTATTTGGATAATCCTCTCTAAATAATGAGATTCCTTTTAAAGCTTCAAGAGGGGCGTAGTCGCCTCCCATCATGTCTAGTCCTATATTCATTATGCAAATATGGTCAGTTTATTTTAAATAAAAAATTCCAATCGGCTCCTTAACAAAAAGGTGCGATTGGAATCTATAAAAAAATTGTTATTATCAGTTGATAGGAGACTTCTCAGCTACTACTTGACCCTTGTACATCAACTTTCCTTCACTTACGTGTGCACGATGGCGTACATGGATTTCTCCGGTTGTTGAGTCTTTGCTCAGCGTAACGGTTTCAGCCTTGTAATGTGTCCTTCTCTTTGCACTTCTTTGTTGAGAATGACGGCGTTTTGGATTTGGCATCTTTTCTTGTTTTAATTATTTCTAAATTTATCCAATCCTTTCCAGATTGTGTTTTCTTTTGTTTCTTCTTCCTCTTTTAAATTTTCTAACATAGACAAAACTTCTTTGTTGCAGGTTGATTCTCCTTTGTCATCGTCCTGACAAATAGGATGTGTAGGCATGCTCAGCTGAACGAATTCGTAAATCCAATCGTGAATGTTTAAATGGGTTTCATTCCATGAAATATAAAAAACATCCGGATCATCATTCTCAGCATTCATCTCTACTGGATTGTCAACCATTTTTACCAGAACTTCAAAATCGTCCCATAAAATGATTTTTAAGGGATTTCCACATCGGTTACATACCATTTCCGCTTTTCCTCCAATTTCAAATTTGAGTTGAAGAAAAGTAGGATGCTTGTCTAGGTTAAGCTTGATATCTGCCTTGCAGTTAGTGAAGTCTGTTGCATTTTCTGCATCAAAGAACTTTTCCCCTAATTCGTACTCATAAACTGAAATACCAGGTTTCAGTCCCACAAACGCAATTTCAAACTCCCGGTTTTCTAACATTACTGGTACTTTTAAGGGATTGCAAATGTATGTACTTTGATGGAAATTACCAAAAGAATGCGTTGAAAGGCAAATTTAAATATGCGTAATGAGATTAATTCATGAAATTTATACTTTATTTCTTGTCAGTAACAGGGTTGATTTAACAAACACATACAAACTTCACTTTTTCCAGCATGAATTTTTTAAAACGATATGGTCACCTGATTCTGCTGATTTTATCAATTTTTTCCCTTAATTGGTTCACTGCAAGGCCTGAAAGGGTTGAGTTTTTTTATTCGAGAGGATTTTATCCGCTTCTTGTTTCGGTTTCCCGAACACTGTTGGGTTGGATACCTTTTAGCATGGGTGATCTCATTTACATTATAATCATAGTTTTTTGTCTTTACTTGTCATTAAAGAAGATCCGGGGATTCTTGAAATCAAAAAATAAGCTGATTTTATTTAAATCTGCCTCTAAGCGTTTGTTGTTGGTTTTTGGATGGATTTGGGTTGCTTTCCAGGTTTTATGGGGAATCAATTATAGCAGGCCAGGCATTGGAACTCAGTTTAAGCTCGAAGAATCAAGGCTTTCGACTGATGATTTGCATAATCTTGCCATACTCTTGGTAAAAGAGACCAATCGTTATGCCCCAGGAAGAAAAAAAGGTCCATACTCCCATAAGGAGCAAATCAAGGTGATTCAACAAGCCTACGATTCGTTGGGTACAAAGTTTGTTTTTTTGAAATACAAAAATCCTTCGTTCAAAGCATCCCTATTCGGGGTAATTGGAAATTATATGGGATATGGGGGATATTATAACCCGTTTTCAGGCGAGGCTCAGGTAAACGACAAGCTACCTGTATTTGGACTTCCTTACACCTGTGCACATGAAGTTGCCCATCAGTTAGGATTTGCAAAAGAGAGCGAGGCTAATTTTATTGGATATTTGGCTGCTTTGCATTCAATCGACAGCAGCTTGCTCTATTCAGCTAATTTGGATGTTTTTCTTTACGCAAACAGCGCGTTGAGAAGGCATGACAGTACCGCTGCAAGATTGATTTTTGAGCAGCTTTCTCCTATTGCCATATATGACTTGAAGGAATATACAAAATTCATTAAAAAATATCAAGGCCCGGTAGATGAGTTAACCACCCAATTTTACACGCAATTTTTGCACCTTAACAATCAACCTGAAGGAATGCAGTCTTATAGCAGGGTGGTAGGTTGGGTGTGGAGATATATGAAGAAAACAGCCGGTTGAAGGAGTTGAAGGGGTTGAAGAAGTTTAGAAGGTTGAGAATGTTTAGAGGGTTGAGTTTGGTTGAAGGGGTT
>CANLED010000272.1 GCA_947489175.1 Chitinophagaceae bacterium
ACACTTTTTATCAATCCTGAAGCATCTGCCAGATTTTGGGGAGGAATGAAATTATATCCATTGTATAAATTCAATCAAAGTCACTATGTTACGTTTGTTTCATTGTTGATCATTGTTGCAATCCTTAAGTCAATTTTATTTTACTTGATTGTTAACCTGTTTCATAAAAAGAAGCTGAACCTATCCACTCCATTTAATAAGACTCTTGGCAAGCATATTTTTCTTCTTTCGTATTTGGCTTTTGGCATAGGACTTTTCTCCGGTTGGGGGAATAATTTTTCAAATTGGTTGATGGGTATTAGCAATGGTTCTATCTCCGAATCAGTTCAAGTTTCAACATTTGAAGGTGCTGATGTGTGGATTTTTATGGGAGTAATTCTAATCATATTTGCATTGATTTTTAAGAAGGGAATAGAAATTCAATCTGAAAACGAATTCACAGTTTAACCATGGCCATTGTTGTAAATTTAGATGTGATGATGGCAAAAAGAAAGATGTCGCTCAATGAACTTTCTGAAAAAGTTGGGCTAACATTGTCTAACCTTTCTATATTAAAAACCGGAAAAGCAAAAGCAATTAGGTTCAGCACATTAGAAGCAATTTGTAAAGTATTGGAATGCCAACCTGGTGATATTTTAGAATTCATCAATGAATAGTAAAAAATGACACCAAGAATTGAATTTGCAAGTGAAAAGAAATTAGTTGTGAAGCGTTTGACGATGAGTTATGCAGATTACAGAATTGGCGAGCTGTGGCGTGCATTTATGCCAAGAAGAAAGGAAATAACCAACAATGTTTCCAATGATTTGATTTCATTTGTTGTTTATGGTCCAACACATTTTTCAGACTACAAGCCAACAAATGAATTTGAAAGGTGGGCTGCAGTTGAAGTAGAAAATTTCGATCATGTGCCTGCTGAAATGGAAACCTATATTTTACCAAGTGGCTTGTTTGCGGTTTTTCACTATACCGGGTTAAGTACAAACAGCGCTGCTTTCTATCAATACATTTATTTGGAGTGGTTGCCTAATTCGGAATATGTATTAGACGACAGACCACATGTGGAAATTTTAGGTGAGAAATACAAGAATAATGTCCCATTATCAGAAGAAGATGTATGGATTCCTATAAAGCTAAAATGAGTATCATTTTTTAAAGTAAAATTCCCTTCGAATTCTCTCCATGAATTTTGACAAAATTATGGTGTTGATTTGTAATGTAGATATCATAAATGAATTTTTGAATTATTAAAATATCATAATAATAACCTCTGCGTGAAGCCCCCCTCAAATTTGTTAACTTAGATTCCACCCAAATACATCCCATTACAAATCCAAGTTAACAGACTTAAAAACTAAATATTTTTAATATTATTTTTTTTAATGTATATATTTATTCTCGTTTTATAAATTCATCAAATAAAATCATCAAATTTTATTTTTTTAAAATGTTATTTGGAGCTTAACCGAACTAATTATCATGAAAAGGAAACTGCTTAATATTAGATACTTTATTATTGCTTCGATGATGCTATTTGTTATTGCATGTAGTAAAAAAAATGAATTGGTTACTCCTACAGTTCCCCCAATAGTAACACCACCAACTTCGGGAAATACCATCAGTCCTCCCGCTCCTTTTGGTTTTTACGTTGTTGGGTATTTCCCTAGCTATCGAGATCCTGCGCTTGTAACAGATCAAAAATTTCGGATGTGTAATGTAGTAAATTATGCGTTTGCCAATGTAACCTCAACAGGTGGATTAACAGTTGCTAGTCCTGCTGTATTTAATACTGTTGTTTCAAAAGCAAAATCGAATAATGCAAAAGCATTCATCAGTATTTCTGGCCTAGCAGCGGATTTTAAAAACATGGCTACTACACCAGGTGGACGCAATAGCTTTGTAAAATCAATCATGCAAGTAGTAAGAACGTATGGATTAGACGGAGTCGATGTAGATTGGGAATTTCCTAGAACCGACGATGGGACTGATATTACCTACACTGCATTTATGAAAGAGTTAAGCGATTCGTGCCATACCGGAGCTAAATATTATTTATCTGCAGCAATAACTGCAGGAAAATATGCTGGAGTAATTCGTGATGCAATCAATAGTAGTTTATGGACCAACAATACAGTTGATTTTTTTAATATCATGGCTTATGATGATTTTAGCACAACAGTCCCGTTTAAACACCACAGTGATTTATTATTGGCTCAAACTTCTTTAAATTACTGGATTACTTCAAGAGGTATGCCCGCTTCTAAGGCTGTATTGGGTATACCAGCTTATGGCAGACCAAGCGGAATAACACAAACAGGTACCGTATTAACATACAGTGCCATCACCAGTGGATCGGGTAGCGCATTTTCAGATTCAGCAGTAGTAAGTGCAGGTGCCTTCAGCAATTATACCATCTATTATAATGGACTAACTACAGTAAAACTCAAAGCAAAATTGGCACAAACGAAGGCCAATGGAATTATGATGTGGGAAAAAGGGCAGGACCGTACCGATGGATTGTCTTTGTTAAAAGCAGTATGCGACACCATAGGTAGGGCTTATTAAACTTATGATTTTTCTGTTGCCAAACTTACAGTTAACATCACTCTAGAGCAACGAATTAGCTAAAAGCTAGGTAATTTTTGAATTATTCTTCTTCGTGAGGAAAACACCCCCTCAAGTTTGGCTGATTTGTCACACCTTTGATAGATAAATGCAACACCCACAATCTTTTCAATTAATTTGACATCTAATTGTGCAAAGTCTATTCCTAAGGTTCAACACCATAATCCTTGTTTTTAATCAGCCAAAGCTTATCACATTGAAAAAAGTCATCACGCTCGCATTTCTCATCTGTTCGCTCATCGCTTCAGCCCAAAATTCAGGTTCCAAGGGCAAAATAACTGGACTAGCACAAGACGTTGGTTCAAAGAAATCAATTCCTTTTTCAAGTATCCGCGTGATGGCTGGAACGCCCGCCAAAGTTATTTCTGGAGCAATCGGAACCGATAAAGGAACTTTTGAAGTTGATGTTCCCTTTGGAACTTTTGATGTTGTTATAGAAAGTGTGGGTTACGAAATCATCACCCTAAAAAATCAGGTCGTCTCGAAGGAAACTCCAAAATTAAACCTGGGTTCAATAAACCTTAATCCAAGCGTTAAAACACTTGGTGATATTGTTGTGAAAGGGCAAAAGGCAAGCATGGAATTGTCGTTGGACAAGCGCATTTTCAACGTGGGAACAGACCTTGCAAACAAAGGCGCCAATGCTGCAGAGATCTTGGGAAACCTTCCTTCCGTTCAAGTTGATGGCGAAGGTGCTGTTAGACTAAGGGGCAGCGAAAATGTCCGCATATTGGTTGATGGGAAGCCATCTACACTTGTGGGAATCAACGGATCATCTGGACTTCAATCTCTTCAAGGAAATTTGATTGATAAAGTTGAAATCATCACCAATCCATCTGCCCGATATGAAGCAGAAGGGATGGCCGGTATCATCAACATCGTCATGAAGAAAAACCAAAAGCAAGGCTTCAACGGAGCCATTGAATCCACACTTGGCTATCCAGAAAATTTCGGTGCAACCGCCATCATCAACTACAGAAAAAACAAGCTAAACTTCTTCCTGAATTATGGTTTATTCTACCGCAAAACCCCTGGCAAAGGCAATTTGTATCAAGAAGTTTATACAGGTGGGAAAACGAATTACCTGAATCAAACTTCACAAAATAATGTAAAAGGACTGGTGAAAAATGTAAGGGGTGGCGCAGATTATTTCTTCAACGACAAAACAATTTTAACTGCATCTTAT
>CANLED010000273.1 GCA_947489175.1 Chitinophagaceae bacterium
AGCAATCAATGACCACGGGCGTTCTTGCAAACTATCCAGTAGAGAGCATGAAAGTAAAGTTATTTGATGGCAGCTACCATCAGGTTGACTCTGATTCTATGTCATTTGAACTTTGTGCCAAAGGTGGGTTCCGTGAAGCAGCAAGAAAGGCAAAGCCAGTTTTGTTAGAGCCTATCATGAGGATTGAAGTTATCACTCCAGAGCAATACATGGGAGACGTAACGGGCGATCTTAACAGAAGAAGAGGAATGCTTGAAGGAATGGATACAAGGGCAGGAGCACAGGTAATTAAGGCCAAGGTTCCATTGAGTGAAATGTTTGGGTATGTAACTCAGCTTCGTTCATTGTCGTCTGGAAGGGCTTCTTCTACAATGGAATTCTCGCATTACAATCCTGCTCCAAATGGAATTGCCGAAGAGGTGATTACAAGAATTAAAGGAAAAGCAAAAGAATAATATTTATAAAATATTTATCTAAAAAGCCCTGAAATTTCAGGGCTTTTTTATTTTTTCAATAAAATTGTGAAAAAACAATTAAAAATCTTTTGCAAGAACAAAACTAATCCTTACTTTCGCATCCCCGTTTAAAAAATGGGATAAACATTATGTCGCAGCGTATCAGAATAAAACTTCAATCTTACGACCACAATTTGGTTGACAAATCAGCGGAGAAAATCGTTAAGACGGTTCGTAGTACAGGGGCAGTAATAACTGGTCCAATTCCTTTGCCTACGCAAAAAAGAATTTTCACTGTTTTGAAATCTCCTCACGTTAACAAGAAAGCACGTGAACAGTTCCAATTGTGTACGCACAAGAGGTTGTTAGATATTTATACATCATCATCACGCACAGTAGATGCACTTAGTAAATTAGATTTGCCAAGTGGTGTGGATGTTGAGATCAAAGCCTGACGAGGTGGGGCTATCAACTAAATAAGTTGTGGTCTCAAAACGTAAGCATTTCATCTCCAAATTGATTGCCGTTGGCATGAAAAAAAGGAGCGCTGAATTTTTAAATTTTTTCTCTCATATGAGAGCTGAAATATAAACAAGCCCTTCGAGGTTTGTTTACCATCGGTACTTCTGATTGCAACAAGGGTTGTTTAAAAAGGAAAAGGTCGATGGCAAACTGGGATTGAAGCGGGGTCGAACCTCACTGTCCATTTAACCGAGAGGGTATAAAAAAAGAACAATGAAAGGTATTATCGGAAAGAAAATTGGAATGACCAGCGTCTTCGGACCTGACGGAAAGCAGACTCCCTGCACCGTAATTGAGGCTGGCCCATGTGTTGTAACACAGGTTAAGTCTTCAGACAACGATGGCTACACTGCCCTTCAGTTGGGTTATGGCGAAAAGCCAGAGAGAAAAGCAAATGAATCTGAAAAAGGTCATTTTGCGAAAGCAGCAGCCTCCCCAAAAAATTTCTTAAAAGAATTCAGGAATTATTCACTCAACAAAAACTTGGGTGAGACAATTACATGTGAGATTTTCGCTGAAGGTGAAAGTGTTGATGTAGTTGGAACTACCAAAGGCAAGGGATTCCAAGGTGTTGTAAAACGTCATGGTTTTGCTGGTGTGGGTCAACAGTCGCATGGTCAACATGACCGCCAGCGTGCTCCAGGTTCAATTGGTAATTCATCTGATGCATCTAGGGTGTTTAAAGGAATGCGTATGGCTGGCCGTATGGGTGGCGATCGCGTTAAGGTAAAAGGGCTTAAGGTGATTAAAATATTTCCTGATAAGAACTATATTTTGGTTACTGGATCAGTACCAGGACATAATGGTTCAATTGTTTTCATTCAGAATTAAATTAACGAATCGATCATGCAATTAGATGTTTTATCAATAAAAGGAGCCAGCACTGGTAGGTCAATTGAACTACCTGATGATATATTTGCTACTGAGCCTAATCAACATGTTGTTTATTTGGCTGTAAAGCAATACTTAGCTGCACAACGTCAAGGAAACCATAAGGTAAAAACCCGTGCGGAAGTAAAGGGGTCAAGTAAGAAACTTCACCGTCAAAAGGGTACTGGTGGTTCTCGTAAGGGAAATATCCGTAACCCACTTTACAAAGGTGGTGGTACAATATTCGGACCAAAGCCTCATGCTTACGATTTCAAATTGAACCGTAAAGTAAAGGACCTTGCCAAAATAAGTGCGTTGAGTTTCAAAGGTAAAGAAAACGCAATAGTAGTTGTAGAAGACATGTTATTGGATGCTCCAAAAACAGCTCTTTTTGCTGGAATGCTTAAAGATTTGAACTTAAGTACCAAGAAGACTCTTTATGTTAGTTCAGACTTTAATGAAAACGTGTTCATGAGTGCAAGAAATATTTCATCTGTACTTACTACATTATTGTCGGATATTAACACTTACGATTTGGTAAACTCTGATGTTCTTATTCTTTCAGAATCTGCAGCAAAAATGTTTACTGAAGAAGAAGAAGGAATCGAAGCTTAACATAACAGGTATACTGTAAACAATTAATAATTTAAATAAGAGATATGAAACTTGCTGATGTTCTGCTTAAACCAATTTTATCTGAAAAAGCCAATCAGCTTTCAGAAAAGAGAGGCGTTTATTGCTTCAAAGTTGCAAGAGCTGCAAACAAATTGGAAGTAAAGAAGGCAGTAGAAGATTTCTATGGTGTTAGTGTAGACGATGTAAGAACTGCTGTTTCACCTGCTAAAAGTAAAAGCCGTATGACAAAAGCTGGTGTTATCAGTGGTAGAAAACCAGGTTACAAAAAAGCATACGTTACAGTAGCGAAAGGCGAAGAAATCGATCTTTACTCAAACATCTAAGAATAATTGAAAAGAAACCCTCAGGGAAAAAAATAAAAAAATGGCACTAAAAAAGTACAAACCCATTACAGCGGGAACCAGGTGGAGAATAGGAAATGCCTATGCTGAGATTACTACTTCTACTCCTGAAAAGTCACTTTTAGATAAAGTGAAATCTACTGGTGGTAGAAACGTTCAAGGTCGTCGTTCTATGCGTTACATTGGTGGTGGACACAAAAAAATGTACCGTATCATTGATTTCAAGCGTAATAAGCATGATATTCCTGCAAGAGTTGCAACAATTGAGTATGATCCAAATAGAACTGCATTCATAGCTTTGCTACATTATGCAGATGGAGAAAAACGTTATATTCTTGCACCACAAGGGTTAATAGTTGGTATGACTGTTCAAAGTGGCCTTACGGTTGCTCCAGAAATTGGAAATGCTCTCTTGTTGAAAAATATGCCGTTGGGTACTAATGTTCACAACATTGAATTGCAGCCTGGCCAAGGTGGTAAGTTTGCAAGAAGCGCAGGTTCCTCAGCTCAGCTAACCAACAAAGAAGAAAAATACGCTGTATTAAAAATGCCTTCTGGTGAATTGAGAAAGGTATTGGTTAACTGTTCAGCAACAGTTGGAGTTCTTGCAAACTCAGACCATAATCTTCAAAGCATGGGTAAAGCTGGTAGAAACCGTTGGAGAGGTATTCGTCCACGTACCCGTGGTGTTGCGATGAATCCAGTAGATCATCCGATGGGTGGTGGTGAGGGTAGATCTTCAGGAGGTCATCCACGCAGTAGAACTGGTAAATATGCTAAAGGAGAAAAAACCAGAACACTTGGTAAGGGTAGTGATAAGCTTATTATCCAAAGAAGAGATGGTAAAAAATTAGCAAAATAAGTAATTAGAAAAGAACACATAACTCGAAACAAACATTATGGCTCGTTCAATAAAAAAAGGTCCGTACGTAGCGGTCAAATTAGAAAAGACAGTAGAAGCAATGAATGATGGCAAAACTA
>CANLED010000274.1 GCA_947489175.1 Chitinophagaceae bacterium
ACATGCTGCCAAGCCGAAACCAAGTGCGATGTATGCTTGACGTGCAGCCCATACTTGTAATTGTTCAACAGAACTGGTTCCAATTTTACCATTGATTACATTGGAAAAATCAGCCAATGCTTCAACAGGCATTCCCCTTGTTTCAGCAATTTCATTCATATAATCTGAAACATTTTCAGCAGTGATATTGGTCCAATGTGCAAAAATCAACAATGCTGATGATTCATTTATTTGGGGTTGGTTATAACAACTAGGTGCAAGTTTTGCTTTAACTGCTGGATCTTGAACAACAATTACATTGTAAGGAGTCAAGCCAAATGAACTTGGTGCCAATTGAACTGCCTCAAGGATATTGTTCAATTTTTCAGTAGGTATTTGCTCGCCGTTCATGCGTTTGGTTGCATACCGCCATTGTAGGGATTCTAAAAAACTCATGGTATCTGTTTTAATGTTTGAACATTGAAATTACGCAATTTAACTGAATTCGAATGTTAAATGATTGTTTCTTGTACATTAATGATGGATGTTTTTTTAATTTTTGTCATTAATAATCAAAATTTTATATCCACCACCCCGAATCCACACACTCGCTTCGATCGGAATCATTAGGGAGACCTCACCGTCCTCTTCGAGAGACGGTGAGGGAAAGGAAACTTTAAACTAACAACCTTAAACTTACTTTCCTACCTTTACCCCGCTGCAAGCAATGCTATCGCGTTATTTAACTATAATGAGGAAAGTCTGGACAGCATAGAGCGTCGCACCGGTGAATAGCCGGGTCTCGTTTAGGCGGGAACAGAAAGTGCCACAGAAAATAACCGTCACGCTAACACGTGATAAGGGTGAAAACGTAGGGTAAGAGCCTACGGATTGTTGTAGTAATGCAATAATTGGGTAAACCTTGCGTGCTGAAATGCCACATAGGTTTCAGTATCCGTTGGATGGCAGGTGACTCGCTTGCTCTGAATAAGGCTGAAACGGGTAGGCAGCTTGATTCCGTAGAGTAATTTTCGGAACAGATAAATGATAGCCTCGAACAGAATCCGGCTTATTTGTTTGCAGTAATGCATTAAAAAAACCGGTCAATCGACCGGTTTTTTCTTCACCAAAACTTAACTAAATGAAACGTATTTTACCCTGCGTTTTCAGATTTGAAACTGCATGTTACTGCACAATCTGAATGAGATATAGTATGTTTATTCATAGGAATGTATTTATTCAAATAGAAGTTTTCATTTACTTGATTATCAGCTGTTTGATATGTTTGAGCTTGGTTTAGTCCCATCTCAACTAGAAAAAACTGAAAGTTTATCTCATCATCAGCATCTACAACTGCTGCATGATCAAATGTCAATAAATATTGATTGTAGAATTGATTTGAAATGCTAAAATCACCTTCAACCATGTTAGGCATATTCAACATCGGATTTAAATATTCCCTGATGTGTTTTTGCATGTTCAACTGAATCTCATAATCACCCTTTACTACAGTGCTTTTTGAAGGGATAGCTAATTTTACAGATCCTTTGTCGTCATTTAACAGAACTGCTTTCTTCTTTTCAATTTTGTTGCTGTCGTTTATAACCCTAACATCATGGTTGATAAGAGAAAAGGAGTTTGTACCTGTTAGTAAGACGAGCGCAGCAATTAAGTTCAATACTTTAGAAAGTACTTTTCTTGCGTTGAAGGAATTCGATGTTTTGTTACTTGATTGTTGCTTTTCAATGTTGTGTTTCATATATTTTTGTTTAACTATTTTTTAGAACTATAGATTGCAAGGTACATGGCTAAAAATAAAACCCTTTATTCTATTGGGTTTCAAATTGTTTTTACTTTAGTCTGACAATGCAAAAGTACAAAGGTTTAATAGCCTTGCCAAATTAAAAAGTTAAAAGAATTTAAAATTTTCTAATAGAACGCTTAATTGTATTTAAAAGTTGCGTTTACGTGGTTAAAATCGCCTAAATAATAGATAAAATTTAAAATTAGGTGTTTTTACCTACTCGTGCGTAATGAAAAAAAGGTATCCTTCCCATATTGATTAACAATATTTTAAGAAATAGGTATTAGAACAGCATTACTGTTACCTAAAAAAAATGTTTCCATCTTTTGAAAATGGAAACAAGGTATCAGGTTCAGATAACTGAACAAAAAATAAATAAAATAGAGGAATTATTACACTAAATCTAGTGCCTTGGCAAAGCAAGTAACAAGTGGAACAATCGTAAGAGAAACCATGGATGGAAGGATAAAGTAAACAGCAACACTCAGCGCCAATGATAAAAAGAAAAGAACCCAGAATAAATTTTTAGCGCTCTTGGTCATGTTGTAAAATTTTTGCAAATATACAAACTCATTTCAAAATTCAAGTTCAGATTGGTTTTGTTTTTTAAAAAAATAATTGTGTATTTATTACACACAATATTTTTCGTAATTTAGGGGTTCTCTTAATTGAATCAGATGAAGCTTAATTTCTTATTGAGGTTTTCTACAAAACCTGGTCAACATTTAAAAATCCTTGGTAATTGCCTTGAACTTGGTAATAACAGCATTGAAGATGCCGTTTCAATGAGTTTCCTAAACCACGACTTTTGGAAGTTTTCCTTTAATATATCCCCAGAAACAATCAAGGCTAAGAACGACATTTCTTATTTCTATATTTTTGAAGACCAAGATGGATCACAGCTACAAGATTGGGGTGTGCATCGCAACATTTCTATTAACGATCTGCATGATGGAATGACTGTTGTTGATACTTGGACAGACATGGGAGCGATAGAGAATACTTATTATACATCTCCTTTCAACAACGTATATAGTAAGACTCATGTTGGTTTACAAAACACCAATCTTGCACCCAACCAAATCAGGTTTAAATCCATAGCGTCATTATTAACTGAAAACTCGTTGCTTTACATCATTGGCAATACTGCTGAGCTTGGTAATTGGAATGTCAACAACGCTATTCCTATGGTGTTTGATGGGCATGCCTGGTATGTTGACATATTATATGATTTTTCTGCCCCATCCATAGAGTACAAATATGTTGTTAAGCACCATGGTGCTGATTCATTTATTTTTGAAGATGGCCCTAATAGAAAGCTCAGAACCAGTTCTTTAGCTGGTGAATACCTCATTGTAAACGATGGTTATGTTAGGTTGAATAACAAGGCTTGGAAGGGAACAGGTGTGGCCATTCCTGTTTTTAGCCTTCGCACCAAAAATGGTTTGGGCGTTGGGGAATTCACAGACATCAGCATGCTGGTGGATTGGGCCAGTAAAGTAGCTGTCAAAATGGTTCAACTTTTGCCGGTAAACGAGACCACAAGAACCCATACCTACATGGATTCGTATCCGTATGCAGCCATTTCTGCCTTCGCATTGCATCCGTTGTATGTAAATTTGGAAACCATCGCTGGTAAAAAGCATGCCGATAAAATCAAGTCAATTGTTGCTTTTAAAGATGAACTAAATGCCTCCAAAGAAGTTGATTACGATGCTGTGATGGAACTAAAGTGGAAGGGATTGTCCATTCTTTTTGATGCTTGTCACAATGAGACTTTTGAATCAACTGATTACAAAGCTTTCTTCCAACAAAATAAATATTGGTTGGTTCCTTATGCGGTTTACAGTTATTTGCGTGACTTAAACAGTTCTCCAAAACCCGATGATTGGGGAAAATATGCAGTTTTTAGTGAAGACTTAATCAATGAGTTGTGTATCGATAGAGCTCCTGATTTCAATAAAATCGCACTATACTTTTTTATTCAGTATCATTTGCATTGTCAGCTGAAAAGCGCCCAT
>CANLED010000275.1 GCA_947489175.1 Chitinophagaceae bacterium
ACACTTAGTGATGAACTGTATGACAGCATCAAGGGACCGGAATTAAGTGCTGAAATCCGCACCCCAAATCCATCTTTTCAACAGGGTGGTGAAACATTGGCTTGGAAATATTTGAAGAGCTTTTTAACCGACCGTTACATCAATTACTCAAAACATATTTCAAAGCCAGCATTGAGCCGTAGAGGGTGTAGCAGAATTTCTCCATACCTCAGTTACGGCAACATCAGCATGCGCATGGTATTCCAGTCTACTGCCAAGCACTATGCTACGGCTACCAATAAACGGGCTCTTTCAAATTACATCTCTCGTTTGCATTGGCATTGTCACTTTATGCAAAAATTTGAAGATGAGTGTCGAATGGAATTTGAAAATATCAACGCTGCTTATGATGCGATTATAAAACCAAGAAATGAAACTTATATCAAGGCTTGGCAAGAGGGCAAAACAGGTGTGCCCATTGTTGATGCTTGCATGCGTTGTTTGGTTGAAACAGGATACATCAACTTCAGAATGAGGGCCATGGTGGTTTCTTTTTTTGTGTTCAACCTTTGGCAAGATTGGAAAGACTTGCATTTTTTAGCGAGACAATTCTTGGATTATGAACCAGGGATCCATTATCCGCAACTTCAAATGCAAGCTGGTGTAACTGGCATCAACACCATCAGAATTTATAATCCCATCAAAAATTCTGAAGACCATGATACAGATGGAGTCTTTATCAAACAGTGGTTACCGGAATTAAAGAATGTACCAGCAGCCTTAATTCACGAACCTTGGAAAATGAGTTCTATGGAACAAGATTTTTACCAAGTGATCATCGGCAAAGATTATCCGGCTCCCATTGTTGATATTGAGGAAACAAGAAAAATTGCAAGTGATAAGGTTTGGGGATTTAAAAAAACTGACGAAGTAAAGGTTGAAGGGAAGCGTATTTTAGCAAAGCATGTAAACAGTGAAGCATCAACATCCCGCAGAACAAAAAAAGCAATCAAATAAATTTATGGTGAATACTTTTCTAAAGGCTAAATGGGAGAATCTGATTATGGCAAATTATGAAATAGCTCCATCCTGTTTATTGCCTTATCTTCCCAATGGCGTTGAACTCGATTATTTTCAAGGCAAAGCCTATGTAAGTTTGGTTGGATTTTTATTCAAGGATACTTCCATTTTCAACATACCAATTCCATTTTTGGGAACTTTTGAAGAAGTGAATCTTCGCTTTTATGTCGTTCGAAAAATCGGAAATGAATTGCGCAGGGGAGTGGTTTTTATCAACGAAACTGTCCCAAATAAAGCAGTGGCTTGGGTAGCCAACAAACTCTATAAGGAACATTATACATCCATTCCAACAAAACACAATTGGGTATTTAAGGGTGATACAAAAGAAATTCAATATCAGTGGAAGGTTCAATCCAAGTGGAATGGTATTGAAGTCAATGCTTCTGCATCATCTCATAAAATGGTTGCTGGTAGCATCGAAGAATATATTTTTGAACATTATTATGGTTACACTAAAGTTGATGATACACAAAGTATTGAATACAAAATCAACCATCCGAGTTGGATGATTAATGACATTCACGATTATAAAATTGACTGTGATTTTTCTGCTTTTTATGGAGATGAATTTTCAGTATTAAATTCCGAAAAGCCACATTCAGTAATGCTTGCAGAGGGTTCAGGTATCAGCGTGGATTGGAAAAGAATAAGCTTCTAAAATTAACTCAAATGAAAGGTGTTAAAAAACAAGACTTGCCAACAAAAATTTGCATCGCCTGCAACAGGCCTTTTTCTTGGAGAAAAAAGTGGGAAAAAAATTGGAATGAAGTTAAATATTGCAGTGATAAATGTAGAAATAAAAGATAAGCATAACAATGATGAAAAATAAAACATTGCGTTTGATTTTAGGTGATCAACTTAACATAAATCATACTTGGTATAAAACTGTTGACTCTTCTTTTTCTTATGTTTTGATGGAACTAAGAAGCGAAACAGATTATGCCCAACACCATATCCAAAAGGTGCTTGGTTTTTTTTCTGCTATGCGAAATTTCGCAGATGAATTAAAGAACCTAAACCATCAAGTGATTTACATTCATCTAAATGATGAAGATAATTTGCAAAGCTTTGATCGAAATTGTGTATCACTTATTTCAACACATGGATTCACGAATTTCGAGTATCAATTGCCCGATGAATACAGGGTGGATGAGCAACTCAAGCAGTTTGCAAGTAGTTTAACTATTTCATCAAACGCATGCGATTCTGAACATTTTTACAGCACAAGAAATGAGTTGAAAGATTTGTTTGTTGGAAAGAAAACATATTTGATGGAATCATTTTATCGCTACATGCGAAAAAAACATCAAGTGCTGATTGTAGATGGTGATAAGCCTATGTTTGACAAATGGAATTTCGATGAAGACAATCGACAGAAATTACCCAAGAACCACAAACCAATTTTTCCGATGCTTTTTTCCAATGACTTGAGTGACATTGAAGTTGAGATTAAAAATGCCAACATCAAAACTATTGGAAACGTCGATGCTAAAAATGTCTTATGGCCAACAACAAGGTTGCAGTCACTCGAATTGTTGAATTTTTTTGTTGAAAATTGCCTCCCATTGTTTGGAACATTCCAAGATGCCATGGCGCCCAATGAATGGTCTATTTACCACTCTCGTTTGTCGTTCTCACTCAACATAAAATTAATTTCTCCGCAAGAAGTGGTTGATGCCGCCATTGAAGCATTCACGAAAAGTCCCACCACCATTGCTTTTCATCAATTGGAGGGGTTTGTGCGACAAATCATCGGCTGGCGCGAATACATGAGAGGCATCTATTGGCTGAAAATGCCTGAGTATGCTTCGCTTAATTATTTTGAAAATACGGATGCTTTGCCGCAGTGGTTTTGGACCGGCAACACCAAGATGAATTGTTTGAAAAATGCCATCTCTCAATCACTTGATTTTGCCTATGCCCATCACATTCAGCGTTTGATGATTACGGGAAATTTCGCTTTATTGGCTGGCATTCATCCAGGTGAAGTAGATGCTTGGTATTTGGGTATTTACATTGATGCTATTGAGTGGGTTGAAATTACCAACACGCGTGGCATGAGCCAGTTCGCAGACGGCGGAATTGTTGGCACAAAACCTTATGTCAGTTCTGCTACTTATATCAATAAAATGAGTTCTTATTGCACCGGATGTTATTATGACAAATCAAAGAAAACAGGTGATAAGGCTTGTCCCTTCAACAGTCTGTATTGGAATTTCTATGACAAGCATGAAGCTAAGCTTGCAAAGAATCCACGCATCGGAATGATGTACAATGTGTGGCGAAAAATGCAGCCAGATGATAAAGCCGCGCTGTTGGAGCAAGCGGATTATTATTTGTCAAATATCAATGATTTATAGTGTCAATTTTATGGCATGCTCGCCTGTCATCTTGAATGTGTTATAGGGCGACCCTAAAAAAAAGGGGGATGACATTTTCTGAATGTGAAATAAATGTGTTGAAAAACAAGTAAACACAAGACTCCCCTCCTGGACAGGAGGGGTGCCGAGACAGATGAGCGAAGCGAATTTGGCGCGGCGGGGTGGTGGAATTAAAATAAGGAAATCCACCACCCCGGCCTCTGTCTCGTCACCTTCGGCGCCTCGCCAGAGTCCACCCCTCCTGTCCAGGAGCTATCGTGTGGACACATTTCTCATTAGTTCCCATCCTTGATAAGCAGCCTTAAAGTGTTTGATTCCTAACCATAGTGTTGTGATTCCGGGTTTTCTTTTGCTTTCATAC
>CANLED010000276.1 GCA_947489175.1 Chitinophagaceae bacterium
AACGCCATTCAGCGCCTGTATTTTACCGTATGATTTAGAAATATTGTTTATCTCAAGTACAGGCATAGCTTGTAATTTTAATACAAGGTATACCCATTTTAAGAAAACAAATTAAGCGAAGACTCTTTTTTTATGAATGGTAATATTTAATAAATTCTTGCATCAGCATATCCTGAAATTTCGGCTAGAATTGAGTCCCAAAGCGCAATGCGTGCTTCAAGTCCCTTCTTTACATACTCAGTTGCTTCAAGCCAATTAGCCTGGTCATCGCCACAAAGTTCGAGTGTCATTTGGTGAGCTAGGTCTGCATGGTGACCACCATCAACTTCAATGTGACGTTCAATGTAATATTGGAAGATATCAACCTTATCAGGAAACTGTTTTTTAAGCTCTTTAATCAGGCTGATGAACATATCAGGAATGAGGTCTTCCCTTCCAAAAGTAAATACAGCAGCCATCAAATGAGGCTTTCCTGTGGCGATGGTTTGGAAGGTAAATTCCATGAATTTTTTTGCAGCGGGAGGAACAAAAGATGAATCCAAGGCTTCTTGGATGGATTTGCCATTTTTGAGTAAATCAATTAAAGAAAGGATTGGCTGCGAGTTAGCTTCAGCCTGATTCATGGCGGTTAGGTAAAGTTCGAAATGACTCATTCGATTTTCTGCTTGATCAACATCACTTTCCTCTCCAGTAACTATTTCGTTAATGAGGTATCGTGTATTTGCGTTACCAACAGGAAGCCATGGCAATGAAACGCAGGTGAGGTTGATTTGAAGAGCTTTAAGAAGTGACATAAAATCCCAAACGGCATAGATATGACTTTCCATGAAAGATTTTAGTCCATCAAGGTCTTTGATACCCGCATAAACAGGGTGGTTAACAAGTTGATTTCTCAATGAAGCAATATCCTGTTCAAGATTTTGCAAATATTCTTTTCTCATCTAGTTCTAGTTTGTTAATAGGATAAAACCATGTTTTTAAATAAAAGTTCACTGTTGTTAGATGAAAAAATAAAATGACAACATTTTGAAATAGTTGAAGGGGTTGAGTTTAGTTCAGGAGTTGAAGGAGGTTGAAGATGTTGAAGGAGATCCTTCGCTGTGCGCAGGTTGACAGTAAAAGATTCATCAAAAATCAATAGCCTGGGGTTTAAACCCCAGGCTATTGAATAATATACCAAATTACTTCAACCCCTTCAACCACTTCAACTCCTTCAACCAAAGTCAACCAAAATCAACAAATAAATCAATTCCTCACTGGCTTTCCAGCTTTTAAAACACTTTGTATCCGCTCCAGGGTTTTTCGTTCTCCACATAAACTCAAGAAAGCTTCTCTCTCAAGATCCAATAAATATTGTTCTGACACCAAGGTTGGCTCGCTCAAATCTCCGCCACACATCACATATGCCAACTTTCTTGCTACAAATGCATCATGTTGGGTTGCATAACCACCTTGCTCCATGCCATGAATACCAGCAAGCAAAGCACCTAGAGCTGTTCTTCCCAGCACCTTGATGTCGTTCCGCTGTATCGGCATTACATAGCCGCTGTTGTACAATTCTATAACCGATTTTTTTGCTTCGCTGATGCGCCTTCCTTGATTCATCACAATTTCGTCTCTTCCTTTCCTCATGATTCCCAAGCCATAGGCTTCGGCTGCCGAAGTAGCTACTTTTGCAGTGGCAATGTTGATGAACCTGTTTTTCAAGGTGATGGTTTCTGGTTCATCTTCATGCATTTCATCTGCGGCGCGCAGTACAAATTCCTTGGTACCTCCACCGCCTGGTATCAATCCAACCCCAAGTTCAACCAACCCGATATATGTTTCAGCTGCAGCACATATTTTGTCTGAATGTAAGCTTAGCTCACAAGCACCACCCAACGATAAAGCATGGGGGGCAACAACCACTGGTATCGAGGAATATCGTGCGCGCATCATGGTGTTTTGGAACATCCTGATGGCCATGTCGAGTTCATCATATTCCTGTTCTATTGCTAACATGAATATCATGCCCACATTGGCTCCTGCTGAAAAATTATTGCCTTCATTGGCTATCACCAATCCCTTGTATTTATCTTCGGCTAAAGAAATGCTCTTTTGAATACCTTCCAACACTTCACCACCAATACTTCCCATCTTTGTGTACCATTCTAATCCCAATACATCATCACCCAAATGATAGGTTCTGCAAGAACTGTTTTTCCAAACTGTTTGTCCAGCATAATTCTTCATCACAATAAACGCATCCTCTTGACCAGGGGCTTTGACAGACTCCCATGTTTTTGTTATTGGAGAATAGGCCATTCTTTTGCCGTCTTTCACGGTGAAGAATGACTTGAACCCTAACTGCAGCATTTCTTCTACCCAAGGTGCAACTTCATTCCCGGCCAATTTCATGGCAGCAATCGTCTTTTCAACACCCAATACATCCCACGATTCAAAAGCGCCAATCTCCCAACCGAAACCGGCCATCATCGCATCATCAATGCTGTAAATGGAATCTGAAATTTCAGGAACACGGTTTGATATATATGAAAATAAATTATAGTGGAAACTGCGGTAAAAATCTCCCGCTTTGTCTGGCGATGCACACAACATTTTAATCCTTGTGGCAAGATCATCTATGGGTTTTGCAGCATCAATTGCCGCGAACTTTGGTTTTTTTCGAGGCCCATATTCCATGGTTTTTAAATCCAATGTCAAGATCTCTTTTTCACCAGCGGCATTCTTTGTTTTCTTGAAAAATCCTTGTCCTGTTTTATCTCCCAACCATTTGTTCTCTACAATCTTTTCAAGCCAAGCAGGAATTGCAAATTGTTCACGTGCTTCATCATTGGCACAGTTTTCATACACACCCATGGCAACCCTCACCAAGGTATCGATGCCCACTACATCCGCAGTTCGGAAAGTAGCGGACTTTGGCCTGCCGATGATGGGACCCGTAAGTGCTTCAATGTCGTCAATACCCATTTGCATTTTTTCCATGCTGCTGAAAAGAGACATGATTCCAATAATACCTATTCGGTTGGCGATAAAAGCGGGGGTATCTTTACAAAGCACCGTGGTTTTGCCAAGGTACAAATCACCGTATTGCATGAGGAAGTCCACCACCCATTTTTCTGTGTGAGCAGTAGGGATAACTTCCAACAAACGAAGGTAACGGGGTGGATTAAAAAAGTGAGCCCCGCAGAAATGTCTTTTAAAATCTTCAGAACGGCCTTCAACCATCATGTTGATGGGAATGCCAGAAGTATTGGAGGTGATAAGCGTTCCTGGTTTGCGAAATTTTTCAACCCTGTCAAACAATTGTTGTTTGATGTCTAGCCTCTCCACAACTACTTCCACAATCCAATCGTATGAAGCAATTTGAGAAAGGTCATCATCAAAATTTCCAGTGGTAATTTTTTTCACCACGTCTTTGGTGTAAACAGGCGATGGATTTGATTTGATGGCGGATTGAAGCGCGTCGTTTACCAATTTGTTGCGTTTAGACTTATTCGTTTCTGCAACGGCATCAGGAGAAACGATGTCTAGCAATAAAACAGGCAATCCGATTCCTGCAAAATGACAGGCAATACGGGATCCCATTACGCCGGAGCCTAGAACAGCGATTTTTTTTATTGTTGGTTTCATGAGTGTTTAGTGTTATGGGTTATTACTGATCTGATTTGAATGTTTTAAGTTATCCACCACCCCGTCACAGATGTCGGATCGCTTCGCTCTCCTCCTCTGTGCCACCACTCCTGTCTAGGAGGGGAGTCTTGCCTAGCCTTGTGGGTTATAAATTATTGGTTATGC
>CANLED010000277.1 GCA_947489175.1 Chitinophagaceae bacterium
AACGAGGCTTCAAGTGGTGGATATTTCAGAAACGTATATGTGTCCATTTGCCCAACAGATTAGGAAGAACTTAAAAAACCACAACATCAGGAAGGGAATCAAGGTGGTCTTTTCGCCGGAAGATCCCATCAAGGAGAGTTTGATGTTGACAGATGGCAAGAATTTTAAAAAATCTGCATATGGAACTATATCCTACTTGCCGGCAGTTTTTGGGGCGGTAGCGGCGTCGGTGGTGATAAGGGACCTTATTAAATGAAGAGTGAAGAATGAAAAATGAAGAATGGCCTTCGGCAAGCTTAAGCACTGTACAAAATTTCCCCTCCTGGACAGGAGGGGTGCCGAGCCCGATGAGCGAAGCGAATCGGACGAGGTGGGGTGGTGGTTTTCTGACAGTCAGGGATGCTGTCATCCTGAATGTGTTATAGGGAGACCCTAAAAAAAGGTTATGACGTTTTTGTGAGTAAAATAAATGTGTGGTATGAGCAACAAACACAAGACTCCCCTCCTGGACAGGAGGGGTGCCGAGACAGATGAGCAAAGCGAATTTGGCTCGGCGGGGTGGTGGAATTAAAATAAGGAAATCCACCACCCCGGACTCTGTCTCGTCACCTTCGGCGCCTCGCCAGAGTCCACCCCTCCTGTCCAGGAGGGGTGTCTTTTATGGGGGAAGCCTGCATTTTAATATGCTGATTTTCAATGAATTAAAAGGACGTCTTTATAAGCGCAGCGAAGGAACAAACCTCACCTTCCTCTTCGAGAGAAGGTGAGGGGAAAAAGGCCAAACGAATGTATTGGCTGTTCCATTTTTCATTCTTCATTTTTCATTCTTCATTTGTATTCCTTCATTCTTCATTTCATTGTATATCAAGAACTTCCCATTTATTAGCGTAATTTAGTAAGTACTAAATTCCACCTGTGATGAGAAAAAACATATCCCGCATTTTTCATTTTTCATTCTTCATTCTTCATTTGTCTTTCGCTGTTTCAGCGCAGGAGGTTGAGCAGCATCGCCCGCAGTTTCATTTTACGCCGAAAAGTGGTTGGATGAATGATCCGAATGGACTTGTATATTATGCCGGTGAGTATCACCTATTTTATCAGCATTATCCGGATGGAACAACATGGGGACCAATGCATTGGGGACATGCAGTGAGCAAGGATTTGGTAAAATGGGAGCATCTTCCAATCGCCCTATATCCTGATTCTTTGGGCTATATTTTCTCAGGAAGTGCTGTCGTTGATGAATACAATACTGCCGGTTTTCAAAAAGGGAAAGAAAAGGCTTTGGTGGCGATTTATACCTACCACAATATGGAATATGAAAAGGCAGGTAGAAAAGACCGTGAATCTCAAGGAATTGCTTACAGTTTAGACAAGGGCAGAACTTGGACAAAATATGCAGGTAATCCAGTGGTGAAAAACAAGGGGGATGAGGATTTTCGCGACCCAAAGGTTTTTTGGCATGAACCTACAAAAAAGTGGTGCATGACGTTGGCGGTTCATGATCATGCTGAAATATTTACTTCACCCAATTTAAAGGACTGGACATATGCTAGCTCTTTCGGTAAAAATGCAGGGGCTCATGGCGGAGTTTGGGAATGTCCAGACCTATCAAATTACATTGCCAGTGACGGCAAAGAGAAATGGGTGTTGATGCAGAACTTAAATCCCGGTGCTCCAAATGGTGGATCTGGTGTGCAATATTTTGTAGGGGATTTTGACGGCAAGGGTTTTAAAAACGACAATCCACCTGAAAAAACCATGTGGTTTGATCTTGGCACAGACAACTATGCAGGTGTTACTTGGTCAGGATTGCCTAAAAACAGAAACGTTGTGATTGGATGGATGTCAAATTGGGGTGATTATGCCCAGACTGTTCCTACTAAAACATGGAGAAGTGCCACCACGATTGCACGTGACATCAAATTGCTTAAAACTGAAGCTGGATACCGGTTGTATCAGCTCCCTGTTAAAGAATTGAATGTTATTTTGGATGCTGCTGCAACTAAAACCGAAAGTAAAACAATGAATTTTGATGGTAAAGTACTGCACAAAGGCATATTGCAACATTCATTGGACTTAAGTTTTGATCTTAAAAAGGCAACTTCAACTGAAATTGGGTTTGAATTGAGCAATGACTTGAATGAGAAACTCGTTGTTGGTTTCGATTTGAAGAACAACAAATGTTATGTTGATAGGACCAATTCAGGAAAGAAAGATTTTTCAAAAGTGTTTGCTGTTGTGCATACAGCAGATTATGCATTTGGTGATAAGTTAACCCTGAAAGTATTGATAGATAGGGCTTCTATAGAATTGTTTGTTGACAAGGGGAAGTTGGCCATGACAGAAATATTTTTTCCAAACAAAGATTTTGATAAAATCAGTTTGTTTGAAAAAGGAAAGGGATCAAGCTTGACGCAAAGCAAGTTGATCCCTATCAAATCTATTTTAAAGTAGAAGCGATTTTATATTTCTTTTTTGACGTCATATTCATAAACCTCATTGGCAAAAGCAACTTCCATTTTGTTTCTGTCAAATGCTTTTTCTTGGTTTGAAAGAAACACTGTAGCCACGCCATTGCCAATAAAGTTGGTGATGGCGCGGGCTTCAGACATAAAACGATCAACACCAAGCAAGAGTGCTAGTCCTTCAATGGGAATTACATTGATGGCGCTTAAGGTGGAAGCAAGTACAATGAATCCACTTCCTGTAACACCAGCCGCACCTTTTGATGTTACCATCAAAATACCAATCACGGTAAGCATCTGGCTGATACTAAGGTCAACATTAAAAACCTGTGCTAAAAATAACACGGCCATAGAAAGGTAAATGGTGGTGCCGTCTAGGTTAAAAGAATATCCTGCTGGTACTACGAGTCCAACCACCGGCTTGGCACAACCCATCTTTTCCAATTTCTCCATTAGGGAAGGAAGTGCAGCTTCAGAAGACGAAGTTCCCAATACAATCAGCAACTCCTCTTTGATATAATTAAGGAATTTAAGGATGCTGATTTTGTAGATTTTCAAGATGCTACCAAGAACAACAAAAACGAAAATTGCCATGGTAATATAAACCGTTAGCATCAGTTTTCCCAATGGCAATAAAGTGGCGATGCCATATTTGCCGATGGTGAAGGCCATCCCGCCGAAAGCACCAATGGGAGCGAAAAGCATCACAATGTGCAATCCTTTAAAAATGTATTTTGAAGCAAATTTTAATGGTGTGATGATGCGATCCTTGGCTTTGTATTTACTCAAAAATATCCCAAATAGAATAGAAAAAATAAGCACTTGAATGGTGAGGTTGTCTTTGAAGAATTTCCACCATGAAAACGCCTTTGCGCCAGTGGTAAATTTACTGATATCACCGCCACTGATGTTGGTTGTGTTAACGCCTGCCCCTGGTTGAATCAAATAAGCCACAACCATGCCTATGAGCAATGCAAGCGTTGTTACAATTTCAAAATATAAGAGGGCCTTGCCACCCACTCGTCCTACTTTTTTCAGGTCATTCATGCCACTAATTCCCAAAGAAATGGTCAGGAAAATGATGGGGTTGATAAAAAGTTTGACAACTTGGATGAAGTATTTACCTGCCGGTTCCATCTGAATCCCCTTTTCAGGAAAAAAATGACCTAGCAGTGCACCTGAAGTGATGGCAAAAAGTACCCAGAATGTAAGGTTCGAAAAAATCTTCTTCATCAAGAATGGTATGTAATTAATATTTTCTGTTAATATGAATAAAGATAAGGGGAAGCCACGATGAATTGACAGGATCTTATTATACTTTTGGAGATT
>CANLED010000278.1 GCA_947489175.1 Chitinophagaceae bacterium
GTTTTTCCATTGAAACGGCAAAGTCCGTGATCTCTCGTTGCAAACCAAATATTCCCCAAATTGTCTTCCGTCATTGAAAAAATCATATCGTCAGAAATATAATCTTGCGATTGAATAAACGTTTTATACTTAGGTCTATCGTATAGGAATTGTTGATTATTGGCAGCCCTTCTATTGTCTTGATTTGTTTGATAATAATCTAAAGACGGTAGAAAACTTTTAAACTCTTTTCCATCATATTTCCATACGCCACCACCATTCCAAGAACTAAACCATAAATTTCCATTTCTATCTTGTATAATATCACTGATATATTTCTCGTACTTATCACCATAGAATGGGTGCTTGTACTTATAAAGAAAATTAGTAAGATTCGTTCCGTCAAACCTATAAACTCCTTTATTCATGGCACCAAACCAAATATTACCATCTCGGTCTTCAAAAAGACTGGTAATACTGAGTGTGTCAGTGATTGGAATATTTATAAATTTATTGCCATCATATTTACAAATCCCTCTATTGCTTCCAAATAAAATATTTCCTGATCTATCCTGAATAATTGCACCTACATTATTGCTGCACAATCCATCTTTTGTAGTAAAGTTTGTGAATGCTTTTCCGTCATAACGATAAGCACCTTCTCCACGAATGCTAAACCATAAATTACCGTCTTTGTCAAGCATCTCGCAACCTACATTCTCATTCTTTGATCCCAAAGTCCGAATAATTTTTGGATGCTGTTCAGTCTTATTTTTTGTGGCCTGGCTTGTTGAAGTCTGTCCATTACACGATGAAAAAAATATGGAAATTAACAGTAAAGAAAAAATTGGGTTTTTGAGTTTACAAGTTGTCATTTATATAAATAAGTTTGTTAACACCCGCCTTTGCGAGGTACACGTTTATAAATTATTTTACCATCTTTTTCTACATAGTCGCCGGCTATTATTGGATATGAATACTTTTGAGCATAGGATACAAAATGGCTTTTTACCATTATTTTGTCGTTAACTTTCAAGTTGTGTAATTGCTCAAATTCATTTTTATTATTCGATGTATTCTTGTCAGTATTTTCTGGCCCAAAAGAAAGAATATAATCGTCACCATTAATTCTTACCATCACTCCGAAACCCAATCGAGATCCTGGCGGAAGAGAAAGTGAGGTGACCACTCCTTCCATATTTGCATAATCCTTAATTGATGTCCTTATTTTAGCAGCACCGGCATATACTTTTTTACCTTCAGGAGATGCTTCCCATTTTTTATAGATTATGCCTGCAGGGGTAGCCTCCCATATTTTCCTTGCAGCTTTCTTTTCAGCAGCAGTGGGGGGTTGGGGTATTGAATTGTTAGAAATTTCGGTTTTACTCTCACGATTTGCAAATACCAGTCCACTTACCACAACCAGCACTAAGATTAGCGGAAAAATGATTTTTTTCATATTTTTTGTATGTGTAATTAAAACTGTAGTGCTATTTTCTTTTAAACTTTATGCTGCAAAACTACATCAATAGTCATCATTGCAGCCGAAAAGCTGAAGCTCAAATGTTAAAATCGTGAATATAATATGATTTATTTCTAATGAATCGGGGGGTGTCTAAGTGATGTCCTTCAATGATAGATAATAGTTTAGGAATTATTGAAGAAGGGAATTTTCAGCACTAAACTTTACTTGATTTATATTAAAATTTTTCAGCAACATTTATAGCAGAAATTACAGCACCTTCCATATAACCACCAAATTGAGTAGCAGTCTCAGTCCCCGAAAAAAACAACTTATTATTCATATAACTTTCTTGCAATAAAATATGTCCGTTGTTTTGATGTGGTCGTTGAACAAGTTGATTTCCACTTGAAATAAATTCATCCGTCCATATTTTATCTGTATAAGAAATTGGATTTAAAATTTCCTTCCCAAAAAGCTCAGCCAATTGTCGCAATGCAAACTCTTTTCTTACTTCTTGTGAATAAGATGATGCTGAACCATTTAAAAATCCTGTAAAACCAAATTTATTTTCTTGAAAATTTGTATGGTCGTACATTTCAGTTACAATTCCTGCGTGACTGTAAAGCATTCCTGAATATCCCTTTTCTCTCCAAAATGGATTTTTGTATTCCAATACAAATTTTATTGACCCTAACATCCATGTCTGAACGGTTGGCAATATTGTAGCAATGCTTTCGGGTAATGCAGGTAAAAAATTAATTTGTGAACTTGTTAATTGTGGCGGTAAACATAAAATTACTTTACTTGCTTTTAGTTTTTCACCTTGTGATGTTTCAATTAATAATTCACTTTCAAGTTCTTTTATTGCAGCAACTCTTGTATTCAGTTTAATATTTTCCTTAGGAATATGTTGAGCCAATGTATCAATAAGTTGCTGTGTTCCCCCAACCAATCTGTATGAAGGACTTTCTGACTCCGACACAAAGAATTCCTGTGGGGGTTCAAAGGACTTTGTTTGAAAGAATGATTTACCCTTTGAAAATTGTGGATACTTCTGCAAACCCAATTCTTTAATTAAGCTCAATAAGTTGGGGTGCATATCTGAAAACCAGGTTGCACCAAGCTCCATTGGTGTTTCCAAGTTTCCTTTTACGGTTTGTATACGTCCGCCTAATCTCGATGATGCTTCTAAAACAATTGCACTATAGTTTTTTTTAGAAAGTAAATACGCTAATGTTAACCCACTTAATCCACCTCCGATGATGATGATATTTTCTGTCTTTTTTGTATTCATTTGTACAAAGTAACAAAAAATATATTTTGTTTATTTTCCCTGTGAATTATCTCTCTTTGTAAAAATGCAACCTACGCTTTGCAGGTTCATGAAGTTGGCGATTATAAAGTGCTTTTTGCGAATATTACTTTTCCAACTCTCATAATGTGTTCTATTAAATCTACATTTTTAATCTTGTGAAAAGTAGAAACGTCAAATTTATAAGGTAGCAGTAAATCGTCTAATTCACTCTCTATTTTATTTTGAGATGTTAGATCAATCATATCACCCAAAAGAGTTATGTCAACGTCAGAATATTCTTTGTAATTCCCTTTAGCTCTTGAACCATAAATTATAACTTTATCGATTTCTAAATGATGTTTAAAAATCAGTTTGATTCTCTCTAAATCAGAAGACTTTAACCCTAAATCTGAAGTGTCATTCATTGTGAAACTATTGAAAAAATTCGCCTTGCTTCCCCGAACGCTTTGCCTCCATTATATGTTTGAATTTCACAAAAGCAGGATAATATTGTGTCAGAATTTTATTAAAAATTTCGTTGGCAGTTTCCTCATTGTATGTATGAGAAGTCTTATTCCTACTTTGAATCATATCCATCCAAATTTCGCCATCGACTATGATTTTTAATTGTAGCGCTTCTCTGGAAGCGTCCCTAGATCCACCAATTGTAGAATTTCCTTGGTATTCGGCATAGTCTTTCATCACATTCCAAGCTAATTCGTGCGTATATTCAAAACGTTGTATAAGGCCATCTTTAATCAATTCATCCAGTACTTCATCGTTATGGCCACTTTCGTTAATAGCAAAAATGTTATTGATATAGTCAACAGACTGTTTAAGTTTATCCATAGCCTTAAAAAAAATCGAGAATCTCTGTTCCCACCGAATTTCCATAATTTCTTTTTCATAAATATAAGGCTAAATCTAAACTAAGAAAATGAATTACGGGGATGATTGGGCGGTAGTTTTCGCTTGTATCTAACATTTCGGCGGTCGATGACATTCAGGAAAGCTATCTAAAATGAACATTGGAAAAATGTTGATAGATGATTTTTTTA
>CANLED010000279.1 GCA_947489175.1 Chitinophagaceae bacterium
CGAGAATGGATTTGTTTTCAAGGCCGGGGATGAAAATGACTTGTACAACTGCATGGAAAAAATGGTCAACGCAGACCTTGCCTCGATGGGAGCAAGCGCACAGGAAACTGTACAGCATTTTAGTTATGCATCTTTTGTCGATGCACTCAAAAGCATGAAAAAAAATGAATCTTGACTTTCTCTAACCCCCCAGCCTTTTTGCCAACCTCTGTTTGGCGGATGGCAAGTTCAACCTCCCTGCCTTCGACAGGTAAATTCAACTCCTTCAACCTCTTAGATGTTATGGAGTTAACCACTGGTCAAACGATCAATTCATTTGAGCCATCGTTCGCTGTTCGCGAACAAAAAACAAATCTTATCTTTGTGTCATGAAAGCACACAATGGAATGCGACCACAAGACATCGTCATCTTGCTTAAAATATTGACAATCAATGGAAATTGGCAGTATAGAGACCTGTCTAGTAGCCTTTCAATGAGTCTTTCAGAAATATCAGGTTCATTGAATAGAAGTTTTTTGGCTGGCTTAATTGATGAAAGTAGAAAAAATGTCTTCCGGCAATCATTAATGGAGTTTATTGAACATGGTCTACATTATGTATTTCCTCAGCATCCTGGCACGGTTGTTACAGGGATACCTACAGCCCATTCTTATGAAGTTTTTAATCATCATTTTAAGTCAGATGAAAATTATGTTTGGCCCGATGAAAGCGGGTCAATGCGCGGTCTTTCAATTACACCCTTATATAAAGGAGTTACCATGGCAGTAAAACATGATAAAAAGCTTTATTCGCTGCTTGCAGCCATTGATATCATAAGACTTGGAAAAACAAGAGAACTTGCCCTAGCCTTAGAAGTACTTAAAAAAAATATTCTGTGAGTGATCGGGATAATATTGTTAGAATTAAAGTTGTGCATGCCGCTTTAGAAGAGTTAGGCCCTTGCGTAGTTTATGTTGGTGGTGCGACCGTCTCACTTTACAAAGACAGAATTGTCTCAGAAACTAGGGTTACCGATGATGTTGATATTGTAGTTGAGATTGCCGCATATACTGAATTTGCTGAAATCGAGGAAAAGTTGCGGACAAAAGGATTTACAAACGATATCACATCAAAAGTTATTTGCAGATACATAGTAAAAGGAGTTGTGGTAGATATAATGCCGACGAAAGGTGATATTTTAGGGTTTACTAACCCCTGGTATTCGGATGGAGTGAAACATGCGATTACATATCAACTGGACAGTAGAACAGAAATCAGAATCTTTGATGCTGTTCATTTTTTAGCATCTAAAATTGCAGCATTCCAAAATAGAGGTAAAAAGGACGGAAGAACCAGTAGTGATTTTGAAGATATAGTTTATCTGCTTAAAAGTAGGGGCACACTCTGGAGAGAATTAGAGGAAGCACCCGAAGAAATTAAACAATATCTAAAAATGTTCTTCTCTGATTTGCTGAAAAATAATTATGTACACGAATGGATTAGTGTACATCTTGACTTTTCGGAACAAAAGAGAGTTGCTTATGTAATTGATTGTCTCCAAAAATTTATAAATTCTAAATAAAAATGACTTCCTCTGATTTTAATTATTTTTAGAAATTCCGTCCTATCAACATAAATAAGTTATAACGTTTGTTATAACTTTACACCATGTTATCCAAGAAGCAAACCAAAAGCAAAAACTCCCTGAGTGAGCCTATCGCCCCTTACAAGGCGAATGCTGCTGCTCAGTTCCAGGTCAGGTCTGTATTCAGGGACATAGGCAATTCCAAAGGCGTAATCATATCACGTAAAATGATGGATATCGCAGGTATTCAGAACAACAATGTGGTCATTGAAGCCAGTAGGGGAGAAATCAGGATTCGGCCAATTGACGAAAAACTGGTAAACACCGATTTGTCCAGCTGGGGAAAGCAATTTAAAGATGCATTAAAAGCAGGACAGCTGCCTGATGGTGATCTTTTTAATGGCATGAAAAACAAGTTTGATGAGGAAGAGTGGTAAACAAGTGGAACAATTCATGATCTATTCAGTTGAATTGGATCCCACAAAAGGGGCAGAAATAAAAAAAACAAGACCCTGTGTAGTCATTTCACCTACTGCGATGAATCTTCATTTATCAACCGTCATCGTTGCACCACTCACCCAAACCATAAAATCTTTTCCAACACGTGTGTTAAGCCAGGTGAATGGAGAAGATGGACAGGTTGTCTTGGAGCAAATCAGGGCTGTAGACAAAAACAGATTGAAAAAAAGGTTCGGAATGGTTGACTTGTCAACAGCAGAAAATATAAAACTTGTGATGCAGACCATGTTCTCATGAAACGATCTAGAAGGCTAAACCCTTCACACCATAACCCAAAACCCTTTCAACATCAACCTAACCCTCATATACCGCAAACGCTACCCGGCCTTCTTCAGCATCGAGAAAGTATTTGATGTTGTGGCCAAAGAAGCGAATGCAGCTGGAACCAATGTTATTGAAAAGGTGGAGATGCCTTTCACGACCAGGGGAATATTTTCTATCTTATTCAACCTCCTTTATCTGTCCCGCTTTAGAAAGGGATTGTTTCACATCACAGGCGATGTGCATTATGCCATACTTGCATTGCCCAAAGACAGAACCATCCTCACCATCCACGACCTTGTTTTTTTGCATACCTATTCCGGTCTTCGTCGCGCCTTGCTGAAATGGATCTTCCTTGATCTTCCTGTTAAAAAAGCAAAATATATCACCACCATCTCTGAAAAATCCAAGCAGGAAATCCTTGATTATACAAACTGCGATTCCAAAAAGATCTTGGTCATCCCCAATCCCGTTGACCCAATTTTTGGATCTTCAACTCCCCAACCTTCTGCTGACAAGCTCAACCCTTCTACTATTTTATTCCTCGGCACCAAGCCCAACAAAAACCTTGAGCTCACCATGGCCGCCTTGTTTGGGCTCGACATTCATTTGCGCATCATTGGGGAACTGTCCAGGAAGCAAAAGGAGATGTTGGCGAAATTCAAGATCAATTACTCTATAGTGTTCAGCATTTCGCCAGAACAATTGGTGGATGAATACCGCAATGCAAAGGTCATTCTTTTCCCCTCAACTTATGAAGGCTTCGGATTGCCCGTCATTGAAGGGTTTCAGGCCGAAAGGCCTGTGATTACCAGCAATATTTCCCCAATGAAAGATGTGGCTGGTGATGCTGCTTTGTTGGTAGATCCATATTCGATTGCATCAATCCGTCAAGGGGTAATCAGCATACTGGAGGGTAGTCAACTACAACTGGAATTGGTGGAAGAAGGAAAAAAAGCAGTGAAGAATTATCAGCCCGAATTTATTGCAGGGCAGTACCAGGAGTTGTGGAAAAAACTTGAAAAAGCACAATAAAATGTTGACCCCAATTCATCAGCTGTAATCATGCCTGCACCTCTCAATTTCTGTAACTTTAAACATCATAAAAAACACCCATCGCTGTGTGCGGCATAACTGGCATATTGCATTTTAACAAGCTTCCTGACGCACCCCAACGGGTAGTGAGGATGACCAATGCCATTGCGCACCGTGGGCCGGATGCAGAAGGATTCTATGACGACCCCTGTATTGCATTGGGGCATCGGCGGCTTTCCATCCTCGACCTGAGTGGCGCTGCGAATCAGCCATTTTTTGATACATCAGGCAATTATGTGATGGTGTTCAATGGTGAGATTTACAATTACCTTGAACTGAAGCAACAGCTCTCTGATTATCCGTTCACCACTTCAAGCGATACGGAAGTATTGATGGCAGCTTT
>CANLED010000280.1 GCA_947489175.1 Chitinophagaceae bacterium
TGTCGTTTGAATTGTTAGCGACTTCTAAAATGGATTCAGAGTTACCCTGAGACCTGAAGTCTTGCAGCATTGATCCATAGTTAAACAATGAGAATTTACCAGAACCAATAACTTGAGTTGCAGCAGCAGCTGCAGTTTGCCAATCTTCAGCAAAAATAGCAACACGTGATTTGAGCGCTAGTGTTCCCCATTTGGTCATCCTGAGTTTAAACAATGAATTATTGGCAACACCTTTGTCTATTACATTGCCATCAGTTGGAAATCTCTTCAAAGCTTCTTCAAGGTCTTTGCCAATCTGTGTATATACTTCAGCGGCTGTATTTCTTGCTGGATACACAACATCATTAATACTTGTGATGGGAGTCAACACCAATGGAACGCATAAATGAGATCCATCTGCCGTATGCTTTAGTGGGCGTGCAAAAAACTTGGCAAGGTCAAAGTAAGCTAAAGCCCTAACTGCATAGGCCTCTCCAATGATTTGTTTTAACTCTGGTTGCTCCAATGGAGTTACAAGCGCAAGTACCTTCGATTCATTGGCTATGATGGCATTTGCATTGGTAATAACCTGATACATTTGAGTCCACATCCTAGATACATTGGCATCAGTTGCTGTATGCGTTAAAGTATTCATGCCAGTATACCTGTTTCCGGTTTTTACACTCCTGGTCATGTTGTCTGATAAAACTTCAGGTATAACCATAGCATCACGGCCATAATAACTATACGATTGCATCAACGAATAAAGCCCATTTACTGCAGCCCTTGTTGTACTTAAACTTGAAAATACATCTTCAGGAAATACACTTTGTTGCGGCTTAATGTCTAAAAAATCTTTCTTACAAGATCCTAAGATCAGTATAGAAAGGAGTATTGAAATTGAATATATTTTTTTCATAACGATTTCTTTTATTTAATGGTTAATCTATTTATAGGGTGATGTCTATTCCAAAAAGAATTGTTTTAAACACAGGAGGTCGTTGAGACATTACACCGTCGATACTAACCTCAGGATCTGTATTGAATCGTTTGTCTTTAATAAAAGTAAACAAGTTCTGCCCTCTTAAATAAATCCTTGCTGTTGATAGTTTTGCTTTGGCAAGGAATGATTTTGGAACACCATACGACAATGAAACATCCCTTAACCTGATGTAACTTCCATCATATAAAAACCTACTGCTCTCATAGCTTCCAGCAGATGATTGTGTTCCAAGAAATACTGGTTTAGGTACATCAGTAGATTGCGTTGGCGCTGTCCATCTTCTGTTAAATTCATACTGACTCATCCCATTACTTTGGTCTGAAAACCCAAGGTTGGCGTCTGTTTTTTGAAGGTATCCAAATTCATCATAAATGGTATTTCCCCAAAACATGTACAACTGGAAACTCAATTTAAAATTGTCGTAAGAAAAAGAGTTTGTTAATCCCCCAAAGAATTTAGGCAATGCACTTCCATAAGCAAGTCTTGGCAGCGCAGTTGTAAATACATTTGTTGTAGCAGATTTAGCTGCATCTGTGTACCAAAGTGCTTCACCGTTAACTGCTCCTACACCTGCATACCCCCTTTGGTAATGGGTGTAATAATCTGTTCCAACTCTTCTGAAGTAAGCTGCATTGTTTGAAAACAAAGAATCAATTTCTGTGATCTCATTTTTATTGGTAGTGAAATTTATATCAGTAACCCACTTAAACCCTTTTGCTGATGATGGTACGATGTTTACAGAGGATAGACTAATTTCTATACCTGTGTTTTTCATCGCGCCATTATTTACCGTTATACTGGTAACACCATTTACACTGGGTATTGACTGACTTACAAGCAAGTTGCTAGTCGTTCTTGTGTACCAATCAATATTACCACTCAACCTTCCTTTTACCAAAGAAAAATCTATTCCTAAATCCAATGGAACGTTTTTCTCCCAAGTAAGGTTATCGTTGGCAAGTTGTGAAATGATTAATCCAGACGACAAATTATAATCACCACCTGCACTGTACAAACCTTGAGATTCAAAGTTGTCAATACCTTGGTTTCCTGTATATCCATAACTTCCCCTTAATTTCAATTCATTGACCCAATTAACATCAAAGAAAGATTCGTTGGAAACGGTCCAACCTCCACCAACTGACCAGAAAACAGCTGATTGAAAATTCTTTGCAAAACGAGATGACGCATCTTCCCTGATAGATCCAGTTAAAAAGTACCTGTCTTTTAACGAATAGTTTGTATTGAAAAACTTACTCACCAATCGGTTTCCTGTTCCTGTTCCTGTTGTTTCAACAGGGCTGGAACCACCGGCTGCTGTAGAGGTTCCAGGTGCAATTCCATTCACCCTGATAGTCATGTCAACATCATCCCTGCTTTGTGCTTCATAGCCTACAAATGCTTCCAATGAATGATCTCCCTTGAATTCCTTTTTGTATCGGATGATGTTTGTTCCTATCCAGTTTGTTATATCCTGTGTGTAATTATCAATTGTACCACCTACAGCCACAACGGCATTTCCAACTCGTGGATCATAATAGATTTTCCGATAAGCATGGTTGAAGTCCAATGCAAAACTTCCTTCATACGTCAAGTTTTTTAAGATCTGATATTTGGTTGATGCATTCGATGAAATATTGTAGGTTTTCGCATTCCTTTTAGTTGTCTCAATTACCGCTACTGGATTGTATCCGCTGTTGTAACCTAACTCATAAGTTTGTCCATCGCTTTTATACACAGGCAACCAAGGGGCAAGTCTATACATGGCCCTGATCGGATTTGCAAAGAAACTTCCTCCAAGGAAATTGCTGGTGCGTTGAAAATTACCACTGAATCCACCTTTTACAGTCCACTTTTTTGTGATCTCAGTTGACAAATTCATTCTATAAGTAGCCTTGTCATAATCAATCCCCTTGGTAGGTGATTCGGATTTGTAATAACTACCTGACATGAAATAAGTTGATTTATCATTTCCACCACTTACATTCATGTTGTATTGAGAATAAGATCCTTGGCGCAACAACAAGTTAAACCAATCTGTATTGACGGTTGTATCAATTCCATTGGCTTTCAACAATGAGTCATAAGATCTTAATGGATTGCCTGCATTTACCCAACCTTCTCTGTAATACTGAACATATTGTGGCGTGGTAAGTGTTTTCTGATCATCACGGATGTTGTAGTTATTATAACCTTGTTGATACGTAAAGTTAACCTTTGCCTTACCTGCTTTTCCACTTTTTGTAGTAATCAAGACCACTCCATTGGCTGCTCTTGATCCATATAATGAAGTTGCAGATGCATCCTTCAAAATGGTAAGACTTTGAATATCATTGGCGTTCAAACCTGCAATGGTATTGCTGTTCAGTCCAGAGATATCACCACTTACAACCGGTATTCCATCTACCACATACAAAGGCGTTGCTGATGCATTGATCGATCCAATACCCCTGATGCGAATGTTTGGCTGTGAACCTGGTTGTCCAGACCCATTGTTAGATTGTACACCTGAAACATTTCCTTGCAAACTTTCTTGAACAGATGAGTTTGGCGCACTCTCAATGGCCGTATTTTTTACAGTGGTTAAAGATCCAGTAAATGAACTTCTTTTTTGGCTGCTGTAGGCTACAACAACAACTTCAGATAAGTTGTTTTCTGATTCTTGAAGGATAACCACTAGGTCTTTTACGTCAAGCGATTTGATTGTTTTTGAAATCATGTTGATGCGGGAAAATTCAAGGAACTGACCTTTCTCAACAGTGATGGTAAAACTTCCAT
>CANLED010000281.1 GCA_947489175.1 Chitinophagaceae bacterium
TGAAGCACTTTTCCGTCCTTCAGAGATCAAGGATCTTTATGGGGATAGCACAAAAGCAAGGGAAAAGCTTGGATGGGATTATCAATTGGATTTTTTTGAGGTCCTGGAAAATATTATTGAAGAGGTAAAATTATCCAACAATTGATTGATCATGTGCAGGATTTCTGTTGTCACCATTTGTTTTAATAACCTCGAGGAGCTGAAAAAGACCTGCACCTCAGTTGATGAACAGCATGAGTTGCCATTTGAACATTTGATCATTGATGGTTCCAAAACAGATGACATTGCTCAATGGTTGAATTCATCCTCACAGCCAGTTTATCGAAAATGGATCTCTGAGCCAGACAAAGGAATTGCAGATGCTTTTAACAAAGGAATTCAAAGGTCAACAGGCGAAGTTATACACTTATTGAATGCGGCTGATGTTTATGCATCTGATGATGTATTGAAAGAAGTGTCCGATGCCTTTACCCATCATCCCAATGCCCAATGGCTTTCTGGAAAAATTCGAATGATCCGCGTAGGGAAAAAAGTAGTCGTAGGAAAACCCTTTGATCCAAAGAAACTTTACCGAGGCATGAGAAGTGTCAGTCATCCTACATGGTTTCTAAAACGGTCTGTGTATCAGCAAGTGGGCAATTATGATTTGCGGTATAAAATAGCCATGGATTATGATATGATGTGTCGCCTCAAAAATGTTAAAGCTGCATTTATCAACCTTCCATTGGTTGTTTTTGACGACAGTGGGGTAAGTACCCAAAATTATCTGGATGCTTTAAGCGAAACAAGACAGGTTTATATTTCTCATTTCGGATATTCCCTAAAAATGGAAATCTGGCATCTAAGGTTGAAGTTGCTTCATTTGCTTCAACGAACATCGTTAGGTCGGAATCTGTTTGCCTTGAAACGATTTTTGGGATTGGAAAATATGTAAATGCGCGGTTGGTTTATTTGTTTAGAAAGCTGCGATACAAATCATTTGTTTTGATTACTGTTTGAGACCAGGTGAAAAGTTTTGAACGCTCATATCCTTTCTCTATTTGTGAAGCACAAAATCCAGGATTGTTCAACAGTTCCATTGATGCCCTCGCAATGTCTGCTGCATCAAGTGGGTCAAAGTAATTAACCGCGTCACCACCCACTTCCTCCAAACAAGATCCCAGGGCTGTGGCACATGGGGTCCCGCAACTGAATGCTTCCACAAGTGGTAATCCAAATCCTTCATAAAGGCTGGGATAGATCAATATTTTTGCATTTTTATATAATTTGATGATGTCTTCATCTCCATGAATGGGCTGATATTTGATGCAGTTACCCAATTCTTTTTTGCTGATGGCATCCCGTTCTTCACTGGTAAAATTTCCTCCCCCGCCAAAAACGAATTGCAGAGAGGGATTGGATTTTGCGATGATTTGTATGGCACTTAGATAGTTGTTAAAATTCTTGTGTGCGCCCTTTCTGCTCCCAATATACAAAGCGTATGGATGGGTTGATGCATCTTTATTGTATGCAGCGATTGCTTCAGCCTCCAGCGAACAACCAAGATGTATGGTGGTTATTTTATGCGGATCAATGTTGAAATGAGCGATGATGTCTTGTCTTGTATTCTCCGATATAGCAATGATATGGTCTGCGGAAATGATGATTTTTTTCCGATGTTTGATCAGTTTGGAGTACTTTTTATCATTGCAATGATATTTTTCATCAATCATGTCCAACACCGTGATGAACATTGGTTTTCCTTGTTTGTTGGCAATGGCTGATTGATGGAAGTATGTTGGGTGAAAAATATCAAAATCAGTTGTCCGCGATTTAACAAAGGTGTTCACTTTGTTGATCAGCCTCACAAGGTCTTTTTTTCCTTTAAAACCTGCATGGGTGAGCCAATGGTTATCTGGATGCAATTGTTGGCTAAACACGTTATTTGAAAATTTCACATCAAGGATAGGGGTGAATAGCTCCATTTGATTGCCCCCTTTGATCAACTCAAAAAAATAACGGGAAATTCCGCCAAAAGACTGTTCACAAAAGATTTGATGGTCGTAATAAACACGCATATTCAAGAAAATTGAATGATAAAGATAGCTTTTGCGTTACAAATGGTAAATTAGCTTCTCATTAGTTAAGCACTAAATGAAGATTATGTAATTTAATCATAGTTTGAGGTAATTTTCAACAATGGATAAAAGTATCAATTTTCTTATTCCTCCTGGTTCTGATTTTAATCCCCGTATAAGCTCATCTCCATATTTGGTAAGGAATAGACTATTGAATGGATTATCCAGGTATGTCAATAAGTTGAACGGAAAATTACTTGATTTTGGCTGTGGGGCAAAACCGTACAAAAATATCATCAATGTCAAGGAATACATTGGTCTGGATTTCCCAAGTGAAGGTCATGATCACAGCAATGAACGAATTGATGTCTTTTATGATGGCAGAAATATTCCCTTTGAAGATAATTTTTTTGATTCAATATTTTCAAGTGAAGTTTTTGAACATGTTTTTAATTTGGATGAAGTATTGCATGAGTTGTTCCGCGTGTTGAAGCCTGGCGGCATTATACTGATCACATGTCCTTTTGTTATTGGAGAGCATGAGCAGCCGAATGATTTTGCCCGATATACATCATTCGCGCTCAAACACATTATGGTCAAAGGTGGGTTTGAGGTTGTTCATTATGAAAAGCTTGGAGGTAGTATTGATGCAATTGTTCAATTGAGGCTGACGTATTTCCAGAAAAACATCATGCCTTATTTTGAAAAAATACCGGTTTTGAGAAGTATACTCAGAAAAGGAGTGAATACTTTTTTGAATGTGTATGCAAATATTTCTGGAAAATTACTTCCGAAATCGGACGAATTGTATTTGAATAATTTGATTGTTTGCAGAAAGCCAGGAGCTTAGGAAAAAATAATTTTTATTATTTTTTCAATTTTTAATTTCCATTTCAGCATTTTCTTCTCCATTTTCTTAAAGTCAACCATTGGCTTTCTTTCTCGACCAATTAGAGTATCAATGCGTCTGATATTTGTTTCGTACGCTGATTTGTATTCTTTGAACAAGCTGCTTAAATCATTTCTGTTTCCCAGATTGTACCTGTCTTGATGTATGGATATTTTATCAATATCATCAAACGAAAATCCACTAAAATGGAAAAAAACCAGTTTGTATGCTTCGTTTACACGCCATTCACGCTCATAGGATATCATTCTTTCATGCAAATTCCAGTGGGCTACATTGAAACCAGGATTTTTTAAAACCAAAACAGATTCAAAGTAAATCGGAGCAAAATTCAACCAAATTTGGTCAACAAACATTCCTTTCTCAAAATCTACGTAACAATATTTGAGTGTTCTGCTTTTCCACCATTCAAGGAATTGTATAGCGTTTTCTGTATTGGAAAGGACAAAAAAGCCTGCATTGTACAGTCCAGAATTCAGGATGTCCAATTCTGAGGTTAAATGATTGTCTAGCGGAAATTTGCTTAGCGAATGCGGAGTAATGATGATTTGATGGTTCGCTAATTCCTCTTCCAGTTTAACTTCATTGTAAAAGACCAGATCGGAGTCGAGATATATGACTAATTCAGTGTCTTTATACTGTTCAAAAAGCCAGGAACCCAGGTAAGGTTTTATGGCGTTGCAAAATTCAAAATTATTGTACTTCGACCTGAGAATAGCCTTGTTTTCCAATTCAATATCACCAATGAATTCATGTCTTATGTTGGGATTGTCCCAAATTGCAT
>CANLED010000282.1 GCA_947489175.1 Chitinophagaceae bacterium
AAATCAACTTATTTCCAAAGGCCTTGGATTCAGTAGTTTTTTCACGTGCTCAAGATAGTTTATTGCAAGTGGTCACCAAACAAATTCGGGAAGATCAATTGGTGGCAGAACGGTTGGATAAAAAAACCTCCATCATCAATTTAGCGGTAACGGATGAAAACGAACAATGGGCCTTTTTATTTTCTCAACTATTGATCCAACACGCCATTGATTTATACATGGACATCAAGTTGGGTAAATTATTAGACACTGAAACAACCTTGGTCAATAAACGGGATTCCATCCGTGGCTTATTGGATGGCTCCATCACCACCTTAGCGTTTGAAACAGATTTAAACAGCCACACACCCTTGATGCGCTACAAGACCAACCAAGCCAAGAAACAAATCGATGTGCAAATGCTCACAGCCATGTATGCAGACATCGTTAAAAATTTGGAAATCACCCGTTTCACGAAAAGCCAAGAAGAACCCATCATTGAAATCATAGATGAACCGTTGATGCCCTTGGAAAAGGTTCAATTTGGGAAGGTGAAAGGGGTGTTAATTGGTGGATTCTTGGCTGCGTTTTTAGTGACTGGGTTTTTGATTGGGCGAAAAGTGTTGAAAGGGGTAATGAGTTGATATGAAAGTAGGGATAACGTTTAGTGCCTTTGATCTGTTGCATGCAGGGCACATTAAAATGCTCGAAGAAGCAAAACGAAATTGTGATTACCTAATTTGCGGCTTACAAACAGACCCAACCATTGACCGGCCTGAAAAAAACAAACCGGTTCAAACGGTTGTGGAACGCTACATTCAATTAAAAGCATGCACACACGTTGACGAAATTGTTCCCTATGCTACAGAGCAAGATTTGGAAGACATTTTACGTGCTTTTAAAATTGATGTGCGTATTGTTGGTGAAGAATACAAAGATGTCAATTTTACAGGTAGAGCTTTGTGTGAGGAGAATGGAATAGATCTTTATTTTAACAAGCGCAATCACCGTTTTTCGAGTAGTGGCCTGAGAAAAGAAGTGTTCAAAAAAGAAAAATTACAGTAATATAATAATAATGAAAAAGGCATTAATAACAGGGGTAACAGGACAAGACGGTTCATATTTAGCAGAATTATTACTAGAAAAAGGTTATGAGGTTCATGGGATTATTAGAAGATCATCTGTTTTTACTACACAACGTTTAAATGATAAAGTGTGGAAAAATGAAAATTTCCATTCACATCATGGTGATTTAGCAGATTCCAGTAATCTACATCGATTAATTTCTAAAATAGTTCCTGATGAAATATATAATTTAGGTGCTCAATCTCATGTTGCAGTTTCTTTTGAAGTACCTGAATATACAGGAGAAGTTGATGCTATTGGGGCAATAAGATTGTTAGATGCAATTAGAGATACAGGAATAAAAACGAAATATTATCAGGCGTCAACTTCTGAATTATTCGGAGGTCTTCCTGAAACAGCTCCTCAAAGTGAAACTACTCCATTTTATCCCAAATCACCATATGGTGCTGCAAAATTATATGCTTATTGGATTACAGTCAATTACAGAGAATCGTACAATATTTTTGCTTGTAATGGGATTTTGTTTAATCACGAATCGCCAAGAAGAGGTGAAACTTTTGTGACAAAAAAAATAACCAAAGCTGTAGCGGCTATAATTAAAGGAAACTTGAATTGTTTGAAACTAGGAAATCTTGATGCAAAAAGAGACTGGGGCTATGCAAAAGACTATGTAGAAGCTATGTGGTTAATGTTGCAGCAAGAAAAACCAACAGATTATGTTATTGCAACAGGAAAAACGTATACCGTCAGAGAGTTTGTTGAATTGGCATTTGAAGTTGTTGGTATTCAGATTATTTGGAAAGGTACTGAAGTTGATGAAATTGGAGTTGATAAAAAAACAGGGAAAACTTTAGTGCAGATAGATCCAAAATATTTTAGACCAGCAGAAGTAGAACTTTTATGGGGAGACCCATCTAAAGCTGAACGAGAACTAGGTTGGAAATCGAACACTTCCATTTCTGAATTAGTCACGAAAATGGTTAATTATGATTTAAATAATGATGACTTTGGAGGTCATGAAATAGATTAATTATGAGTAGTAAAATAAAAGATTTTGAAATTATTGAGTCTTCCATCGTTCAAGATGTAAAAATTATTATACCCTCAGTTCATAATGACGAGAGAGGAACTTTATTTACAACTTTTTATAAAGAAGTGTATACTAAATTGATTCCTAGTGATCTTGAATTTAAACACGATAAGTTTGCATTAACATTTCAAAGAGTCCTTCGCGGAATTCATGGTGATAATAAGTCTTGGAAATTAGTTACAGCTGTTTATGGTGAAATAACTCAAGTTGTAGTCGATAACAGAATTGATTCTCCAACATACAAGAAATGGGAGTCTTTTAAAATTAATGGTTTAAATCCAAAGTTGATTTTATTGCCACCTGGTGTTGGAAATGCATTTTATGTTCATAGTACTGAAGCACTTTATCATTATAAACTTGCTTATTCTGGTGAGTATTTTGATGCTGAAGATCAATTTACATTAAAATGGAACGATTCTGAAATTGGAATAGAATGGCCAGATAATAATCCAATATTATCAAATAGAGATAAATAAAATAAAAAGTATTATGGAAGTAATTAAACACGAAAACCAAATTTTAGCGATCATATATCGAGATAGTGATTGGACAGAAGGACTAAATTTCATTACACCAAATGAATTGTTCATACAAGTCGGTACTTGGTGGTATCCAGAAGGAAAAAAATTAGCCTCACATGTGCACAAAGATTTTGAAAGAACTGCAACGCGAACTCAAGAAATGACTTATGTTAAAAGAGGATCAATGCGTGTGCTTTTATATGATAATAATCAGAATTATTTACAAGATTTTATAATCAAAGAGGGCGATCTAGCAGTAGTTGCTTATGGTGGACATGGTTATGAAATTTTAGAAGATGGAACTCAAATTATTGAAGCTAAAAATGGTCCATTTATCGATGTAGAAACAGATAAAACTAAGTTTTAATTGGAAAATATATTTTTTAAACACAGCGAATTAAAATCGTGTGGCAAGAACGTAATAATTGGTAAAACAGTTAGAATTAGGTATCCTGAATTAGTTGAAATAGGAGAAAATGTTATTATTGATGATTTTACTTATATTTCAACTGCTCTTAAGTTGCATGATAATGTTCATATTTCTTCTGGTTGTAAAATAATAGGAGGTAAAAATGCTTTTGTAGAGATGTTTGAATATTCAACCTTAGCGCCAAATGTAGTTTTATCTGCTGGATCTGATGATTATATAAGTGGTATTGCAACACCAATGGTTGCTTTAGCTTTTAAAGCAAAATGCATTATTGGTGAAATCATAATAAAAAAGCATTGTATAGTAGGTGCTGGGTCTGTAGTACTGCCAAATATTGTTTTCAATGAGGGCAGTGCTGTAGGGGCACTTTCATTGGTGAATAAAAGTTTAGAATCATATAAGTTGTATGCTGGTATTCCTGCAAAACCGATAAAAAATCGAAATAAATCAGAAATCTTATCATTAGAAAAATTATTAAAAAATGAATAATCAATTTATACCACAAATGGAACCATGGTTTGGTTCTGAAGAAAAAATTGCCATGAATGACTACATGGAAGAAGGAGGGTGGTTGACTGAATTTAAACGTACTGCTGAATTTGAAGAAAGATTAGCT
>CANLED010000283.1 GCA_947489175.1 Chitinophagaceae bacterium
AGAAGTAAAGCGTACCCTATAATTTAAATTAAGAAAACTTTAGGGTTGTTTTTTGTTTAAATACGCTGATTTCAACCAAATTTGAAACTTAGATGCAAGTGCATCTTAAAATGAGTAAATAGGAATGAAAAAATATCTCGTATTAGCAATATTTTCATTGCTTTCTTTTGCTTCAAAAGCACAGTCAGCAAGGGTTTTAGCCGATAAAATCATTGCCATCGTAGGCGATAAGATAGTTTTACGCAGCGATTTGGTAAACTATATCGATGATATGAAACGCCAAGGAAATGAAATTCCTGCCAATGCAGAATGTATCTTGCTAGATAAAATGATGCAGGACAAAGCCTTGATCTTACAAGCTGAAAAAGATTCTTTACCCATTGGTGACGAAGAAGTAGAAGCGGAATTGGATCAACGTGTTCGTTATTTCATCATGCAATACGGTGGTAAAGAAGCTTTTGAACAAATTGCCGGCAGAACCGTATATCAAGTGAAAGAAGATTTTAGAAAATCAATCAAAGAAGGTAGGCTGGCTAAGTCTATGCGAGATAAAATTGTAGAATACGTAAAAATTACACCAAATGAGGTGAAAGATTATTACGAGAAAATTCCAAAAGACAGCTTGCCGTTTTATGAGTCGGAATTGGTTATTGGGCAAATTGTGTTACACCCCAAGGCAGGCAGGGAACTGGAAAAATTTGTTCAGGATGAATTGTTAGATTATAAAAAGCAAGTTGAGTCTGGACAAAAATCATTTGAAACCATGGCAAGGCTTTATTCTGAAGACCCAGGAAGTAAGCAAATAGGAGGCCGTTTTGAGTTGAACAAAACCGATAAACAAACTGATCCAGATTTCAAAAATGCCGCTTTCAGGTTGAAGGAAGGTCAAATTTCAGCCGTAGTTAAATCAAAATTTGGATACCACATCATTCAAATGGTAAGTAGAAACGGAGATGATGCGGTGGTACGACATATCCTTAGAATGCCACAGGTATTGGAGGAAGATATTGTGGGAGCGAAGCAACGGTTAGACACAGTTCGGTCTAAACTCATTGCCGGAACAATTACTTTTGGAGAAGCTGTAGATAAATACAGTGAAGACCAAAATAGCAAGTTTACTGGCGGTATAATCACTGGTCAAGGTGGTAATTTCGTAACAATTGATGAACTAGATAAAAGCTTAGTGGCTGATTTAGGTAAACTCAAAATGGGAGAATTTTCTCAACCACTTACATTCAAAGATGAACAAGAAAAGCAGGGTGTACGCCTGGTTTTTCTGCAAAGTAAAACAGCACCGCACCGTGAAAATTTGAGGGATGATTACGACAGAGTATCGCAGCGTGCTATTGCTGAGAAGAGAGATAAAACGATCGAAAAGTGGTTTTTTTCAAAATTACCTACCTACTATATTATGGTTGATAAAGATTATCAACAATGTGATGAGGTACGCAAACAATTCCCCAATTTTGTTAGTAAATAGATGACAAGGCATTGTTATTATATTTTCCTTTATTGTCAAATGGGTGTAATTTAGCGCCTCTCAGAGAATCTTATGAGTGATGCTATAAAACACGAGTGCGGATTAGCCTACATCAGGCTTCTAAAACCATTTTCCTATTATCAACAGAAAAAAGGTACAGCTCTTTATGGGCTTAACAAACTGTATCTGCTCATGGAGAAGCAGCACAACCGAGGCCAAGATGGCGCCGGAATAGCAGCTGTTAAACTCAATGCAGAGCCAGGATATCCTTTTATGCACAGGCTTAGGAGCATTGCTACCCAAGCCATTGCAGACGTTTTTGCCCAAGTAGGGAAAGAAATCCAAGAGTTAGAAAAATATCAACCTGAAATCAGGAAACATCCCGGATTGATGAAGGGACACCTGAATTTTATGGGTGAATTGCTGCTCGGACATCTGCGTTATGGAACACAAGGCAAAAACAATGCAGATTTCTGCCATCCATTCATCAAAAGAGATATTCTACCAGTAAGAAACTTGGCATTGGCAGGCAATTTCAACCTCGTTAATACCGATGAGCTTTTTTCGATTCTAAATATTGAGCCCGGCGCGTTTCAGAAGCAAAGTGATTTAGCAGCTATGATGGAAGTGGTTCATCATTTCATCGTAAAGGAAGATGAAGCAAATCCAGATGCAATGTCACTTTCTTCAGTTCTTCAAAAATCATTCAGCTTATTCGATGGTGGTTACAACGTATCAGGTTTGCTAGGTAATGGCGACTCTTTTGTGATACGCGACCCTTATGGGATAAGGCCTTCTTACTATTATATAAATGAAGAAGTTATTGTTGCCGCTTCAGAACGTGCTGCAATAAGAACTTCTTTCCATGTTGGCGAAAATGAAGTCAAGGAACTGATGCCAGGAAATGCATTGATTGTGAAAAGTGACGGAACTTATTCCATTGAACAAGTTCTGGAGCCTAAAGAAAGAAAGGCCTGCAGTTTTGAAAGGATCTATTTTTCAAGGGGCAGTGATGAAAAAATATATCAAGAGAGAATTGCTTTAGGGTATAAACTAAGCAATAACGTACTCAAATCAATAGACAACAACTTAAAACATTCTATATTTTCATTTATTCCCAATACCGCAGAAGTTGCATTTTATGGACTTCTTAAGGGTATGGAAGATTATTTGAATAAGATAAAGCTTCAAAGGATCATGTCTTGGGATAAAGATTATGATGAAGAGAAGATGGCTGAGATGATCAACCGAAAAATTCGTGTTGAAAAGATTGCCATTAAAGATGTCAAGATGAGGACCTTCATAACTGAAGATTCAAACAGGGCTGAAATGGTGCAGCATGTTTATGACATCACTTACGGTACTGTTCAAAAAGGTGTTGATACGCTCATCATGATAGACGATTCTATTGTGCGGGGAACAACATTGAAAGAAAGCATCATCAAGATGTTGTCTAGGCTCGAACCTAAAAAAGTAATCATTGTTTCCTCAGCTCCTCAAATACGATATCCTGATTGCTATGGCATCGACATGAGTAAATTAGGAGATTTCATCGCATTCAAAGCAGCACTTGCATTATTGGAAGATAGGGGAAACACTGGTTTGCTTGATAAGTTGTATGAGCGCTGTATAGTTTTGAAAGAAAATAATGAACTGCATACCGAAAACGTAGTAAAACAAGTGTATACATCGTTTACTCCGATAGAAATTTCTGCAAAGATTGCTCAACTTATTACACCAACCGACGTAAATGTTCCTGTTGAGGTAATATACCAAACTATTGAAGACCTGCATGCCGCTTGTCCAAGCAACCTCGGAGATTGGTACTTCACTGGAAATTACCCAACACTTGGAGGAAACCGCGTTGTAAATAAAGCTTTTATGAACTTTATGGAGGGGAAGGATGTGAGGGGGTATTAGTTTTTGGTTTAAGGTTTAAAGTTTTTGTAGTTGAAGGAGTTGATTTTAGTTGAAGAGGTTGAAGTGGTTGAAGGGGTTGAAGAAGATCCCTCGCTACGCTTATAATGACGTCTTTGTAATTCATTGAAAATCAATTTGTTAAAAGATAAATTTTTTCTTATCCAAGAATCCCCTCCTGGACAGGAGGGGTGCCGAGACAGATGAGCGAAGCGAATTTGGCTCGGCGGGGTGGTGGAATTAAATTAAGAAAATCCACCACCCCGGCCTCTGTCTCGTCACCTTCGGCGCCTCGCCAGAGTCCACCCCTCCTGTCCAGG
>CANLED010000284.1 GCA_947489175.1 Chitinophagaceae bacterium
AAGTCTTCAATGCAGGGATGCCTCCGTATAGGTTTGCAGGAAAAAATTTAAACGTATCCCAACCGAATTGTAAACCCTGAATGATTTCAGAAGGTGTTGCAACACCCGGAATAAATGGTATTAAACTTTGTTCAAGGTAAGGAGCAAGTTCTTTGCAGATACCCGGACTTACCATAAAATCTATTCCCAAATCTCTTACCTGTTCGATTTGTTTTCTTGTTGTAATTGTTCCTACTCCAATTTGAAAGGTATCGCCATATGTTTTTTTGCTATACACAAGCGCATCCATTGCATAACTTGTACGAAGGGTAATTTCCATACAATGAATACCTAATGCCGTTAATTTAGCTGCCGTTTGGTCTATCTCTTCCTCTGAGTTGAAAGTAACCACGGGGATTACTTGGTTTTTTTCGAAAATGGCACGAATTCCGTTTTGATTCATAACAGAGTGTATTTATGACACAAAGGTATGTTAAATTACTAAAAGAACAAGCGATGCGTCAAATGGATCTAGTTGATTAAGAAATAAGTGCAAGCGATAGTTGATTTTACCATCCGCACAGAAATGGAAAAAATTCACATGTCGTTCTTGAAGATTTCCTCCTGGGAATAGTCGCTCTTTCTGTTTTTCAATCCATCCAATTTGTTCTTCGTGCTTTTGTTTTATTGTTTTTTTTAATTTTTGTTCTATTTGAAGGATTTGTTTTTCCATTTTAGTTAGTTCCGCTCCTATCCACTTTTCTATGTCATTTCCACCAGTTTTTCCGACAGAATATAACTCTTTCTCTAGGTTTTTGTATGCTTCAAGCGCAGAATGGAAGGAAATTTCTTCTTTCATTTTCAGTTCAGTATATGAATTGACTAACTCAGTTTTTGATTTGAATAAATCAGTCACAGAAAAGCTAAGATCCAACCACCGATTCAGTGATTTCTCATCAATCACTTGAAAACTCTTGCGCATCTGTAGAATGGGGAAGGTAACTTGACTCCTTTCGAAAACAGTTTTTAATTGCAGCCAGTAACTCAATTCTCCTGCCCCGCCAACATATGCCAGGTTTGGTAGAATTTTTTCCTGATATACAGGTCGCAACACAACATTTGGCGAACAGGTAGTAGGGGAGGATTGAAAAGACGAAATAAGTTCACTTAGTGTATAAAAAGAATCCCCTATTGTAAAGCCATTCTTTACAGGAATTATACGGCGACGTTTTCCGTCTGACAAATGAAATAAATTCACTTCACGTGGATTAATTTGTCGATGAAATCCTTCTTTTTCCATGGCCTGATTTGTTTCAGTCACTGCTTGAAAAGAAAATTGTGTAGCTAACTCCTTTTCTGCTATTGGGATGAAATGTTTTTTCAAATCCTCTTGTTGAGGGTCTAACACCACTAACTCAAAATCTCGAAAAAGTTGAGTAACAAAATCAAATACATAAGAACCATATGTTGCTTGATTCTTAAGGCTTGAGACTTCTTTGAGTTCATCAACGATTTCATCTCTGAACAACGCTTGAAGTTTAGTGATGGCTTGTGCTAATCCATTCAATTTTAACTCACCTACAGCTCCGCTTAACTCTTCTTCCCACTGAATGCTGTTGTTAAAAAGATGAAGGGAGCGGATTTTTTCCACATCGTGGTCCTCAGAAGCCATCCAATACACCGGAATAAAGTCATAAGTTGGGTAAGTTTCCTTCAGTTTTCTTGCCAATTTTATGGTGTGCAGAATTTTGTACACGAAGTAACTTGGTCCAGTGAAAAGGCATAATTGATGACCTGTGGTTACAGTAAATGTTGTTGGTTTTTTGAGTAATTCTATGCCAGCCTTCGCTTTCGGCAATTTCCTCTCTTTGTAATTTGTTTCGAGCACTTCAGCAAGTTCTTGGCGTATTTTGGAAGGGTATTGTACTTTTTTTAGGTCGATTTGTTTTTGAAACTGAGAAAGGTCATTGAGAAATCCCAAATACGAGGAAAGTTTGTCTTGTTCCTCGGAAAGCAAGAGTTGTTGATAATCAAATGCGTTTGTTTCTTTCTTGGGTATGTGGTAAACCTTCATGGCAAAAAAAAAGTCGGGCACAACACCCGACTGTAAAGGTAAGGAATATTATTTCTTAATGCTTTGCAGCTAAATAGCGCTCTGCATCTAATGCGGCCATACAACCTGTCCCTGCTGCTGTAATAGCCTGTCTATAGGTTTTGTCGGCTGCATCACCCGCCACAAAGACTCCCGGCACATTTGTTTTACTTGTCCCTGGTTCTTCATATTTTATATAACCTGTTTCGTCCAAATGGAGGTAGTCTTTAAAAATATCGGTATTGGGTTGGTGCCCAATGGCCACGAAAAACCCAGTACATGGAATTGTTTTTTCTTCTTTTGTGGCAGTATTGATCGCTCTAACACCAGTAACGACATCCCCATCACCCAAAACTTCCAAGGTTTCTGTACTGAATAGAATTTCAATATTATGTACTTTCTTCACACGATCCGACATTATTTTCGAAGCTCGGAATTCTTCTTTTCGAACCAGCATAGTTACCTTTGCACAGAGTTTAGACAAATAGTGTGCTTCTTCGCAAGCTGAATCTCCTGCTCCTACAATGACGACTTCTTGTCCTCGGTAGAAAAACCCGTCGCATACTGCACAAGCCGAAACTCCACCTCCGTTAGAAAGGTATTTTTGCTCACTCTCCAATCCTAGGTATTTGGCACTCGCTCCTGTGGATATAATCACAGTTTCTGCATGAATTTCATGCCCATCTTCGGTCCAACATTTATGGAGATCACCAGAAAAGTCCACTTTATTGATAAATCCAAATCGTATGTCTGAATCGAAACGCTTTGCTTGCGCTTCTAATTCAACCATCATCGCAGGGCCGGTGATACCATCTGGATACCCTGGGAAATTTTCTACCTCATTCGTCGTAGTCAATTGACCACCCGGTTGCATCCCTTGATAAAGAACAGGCTTCATATCTGCACGAGCTGCATATATTGCCGCTGTATATCCTGCTGGGCCTGACCCGATGATTAGGCATTCTATTTTTTCCATAATTATAATTCAATAATGTTGTTTCGACAGCAAAAATAGCTTTTTGTTAGACATCCTAGAAAAAAAGTTATTCCCATTTCAATGAACCTACTTCAGTCATAAATGACTAAATTCGTGCTTCAATTTTATTGTCTATGAAAACAAAAGTTTTATTTATCGCCAATTTAGCATGTGTAAGTTTAGCATTCTCTCAAGGTAAACCCAATGCTCCATTAAATTGGTATTTGAATGATCCGAAAGAGTCGAAAATTTATGGTGTGGGTGCCGAAAGGGCATACAAATTGTTGGAAGGAAAAAGTTCAAAAGAAGTCATCGTTGCTGTAATTGATAGCGGGGTAGAAACAGACCATCCAGACTTAAAGGATGTAATATGGACAAATCCTGGAGAGATTCCGGATAACGGAATTGATGACGATAAAAATGGTTACATAGATGATGTACATGGTTGGTCCTTTTTAGGCGGTCCTGGTGGTGATATTGATGCGGAAGCCCTTGAGCTTGCCCGTATGTTTCGTATTGAAAAGCGTTATTTTGGAGAACTGAAGGAAGAGGATATCAAAAAGGAAGAAAAGCAACGTTATGATGATTATTTAAAATTGAAACAAGATTTTGAAAAAGAAAAAGTAAAAACAGAACAGCAATATGCGCAATTAAGTGTGCTTTCAGAG
>CANLED010000285.1 GCA_947489175.1 Chitinophagaceae bacterium
TTCTGTTCGATTGACTTGGTCAAAGGCCAAAGCGAGGTGTGCATTTACTTCAAACATTGAATTTCCAAGGTAAACAGGAAGGTTGTAAGATTTTGCCAATTCTATAGACTTGATTGCATAATCGATATCCTTGCCGGTTCTAATTCCCGACAAGCCACCTTCATCAACGAGTATTTTTAAATCTTCGAAATCATTGATATAATCATGCCCTATAATTGGGATAGGACTTCTTTTGGTCAACTCCTTAAATCCTTTTATATCGTTCCGATTCAATGGGTCTTCCAAATACTCAAGCTGAATATCATTTTTGATATACATCTCAATCCTATCCAGCGCAGTTTCCCAAGTCCAGGCTTCGTTAGCGTCTGCTGTTAATTTTACATCATTTCCTACATAGGATTTGATTAAATTCAATCTTTTTATATCACGATCAACATCATCTGCTCCAATCTTTACTTTCAAAATACCAAAACCATCAAGCATGAACTTCTGGGTGAGGTCCAATACGTCTTTGTTTGAGAGTGGGAAATCCAAAATACTACCATAAGCAAGCGCTTCTTTTTTTACCGAATATGGATTGAGTAATTTATAAAGTGGTACATTTTTTTCCTGAGCCTTTAGGTCCCATAATGCAAGCCTGACAGCCGCATCTATGTTATTTGAACCGGATGTATAAGTGAGCCTTTCATTTTCCAAATCAAATGGATTTTGGTTTTTTAATTTACCCCACCATGTTTTTGTAAAATCATTATTCAATTGTTCGGAGCTTGACAATTGCCGAACATACCAAGCATCATTTTTGAATTTACCTTCCCAAACTGACTCAGAATAACCCCAACCAATATTTCCTTGATTAGTCTTTAATCCAACAACAAGTAAATTGATGACATCATAACTGCAATTGTTGTCACCAATTGTTCTACCAAGGGGTATTGTTAGTCTGTGAATTTCGAAATCGTCGATAATAAACATTTAATCAGTTTAAATATGAATAATTTATTTTAAATACTCACCATTTGAATAATGGTGTATCAATTTCATGGGAACCCATTTTTGGGTGGTGTCTATGCCAGGCAATGATCGTTGTAGGCTAGACATCAAGTCTGTCCATTCTTTCACTCTCTTATCAGCAGAGAGATACAACGAATCCATTTTTACAGGGTCTGCATTGCTTGGGAAAGACAACATCATCATAACCCTGTTGTCATAGCGGTAAATTTCAATCTCCTTAATACCGCTTGCCATATTGGCTTTTCTCAACTCAGGCCATACACCTTCCTTACTGTGAAGCGAATCGTAAAACGCAAATACAGTTGAATCATTGATCAATTCAGTTGTCATGACCACAGTGGTGTATTCTTGAATCCCTTTTTTGTTATTATTGCAAGAAATAAAAAAAACAGTGCAACACAGCAATATAATTTTATTCAAATTTTCTTTTATGCTTATTCGTTTCATAATTGATGGTGAAAAGTATAGAATGCAAATAAAGATTAAGTAAGCTAAAATCATAATTTACAAAATAGCAAATCAGTATATTTTTTTGTCAACTTACAGAAACAAAAGAAATTAAATTCTCTGTTATATACTATTTTGATATGTTCTCAAGAGATGATTGAGATTGAAATTAGTGTCAGATAAATAATTAAATGTAGATTGAATTTCCTTCATATTGCAAGCACCAACAACCACCTTGCCTATGCATAAAGATTGCATCACAAAGTGAAGCGCAAGTGCGGGTAATTCAATATTGTTTTGGAGACAAAACTCATGTGCGTTTTCAGCAAGCTGAAAATGATTCTCTAAGATCCACTCTGGGCGGGCTTCTTGATAGGCATGGTACTTTGAACCTAGCAGTCCCATGTAAAGTGGACTGGCCTGCCACTTTTGTATATTAGCTTTATCAAGTACTATAAACTCCTCGGATGTGGCTTGTTGATTGATCAAATTATACCGGTTGAATCCCATGAAATAGTCGAAACCACCACCTTCAACAAAAGGTGAAAATTCTTGGCCATAATTTCCTCCGATACCTATGTTATCAACAAGTCCATCTTGCTTTATTTTTTGCAAAAAATCTATGGCGGGCTGTGCCTCACCCTCCTTCAACCCTGTTGGATCATGTAAAAAAAGCAGGTCAATTTTTTGCACACCCAATGAATTAAGGCTTTGGTCTATGCTGCGCATCATCGCATCTGGACTAAAATCATAATCAACACTGTCTGGGTTATCCGATTTTAGTTTCCCTACTTTCGTGCTTATGAAAGGTGTTGAACCTTGCCATTGACGCAGGGCTTCACCAAGAATATCTTCTGCATCAGCATAAGCAGGAGCTGCATCAAAATGAGTTATGCCTGATTCCAATGCAAATAAAATTGTTTGCACAGATTCCTCTCTATCAACTTTACCCCAAATGCCCGCCAATCCTGCTGTTCCGAGGACAAGCCTATTCTTATCAAAATTGAAATGTTGCAACATGGTTGTTATTTTTCACCAAAAAAAACCTTTGCCCTCGGAAATTTCTTCCTGAACTGCTCAATCCCTCTTTCTGTAATTGCTGTATTCCAACAATAAATCTGCATATCCTCCTGTGCTGGTATCAACTGCAACAAACCGGCATCCGTTATTTTTGTTCCAACAATATTCAGATACGATATTTTTTTGAGCTTGTTTATTTTTGTAATGGATGCATTTGTAACCAAAGTATTTTTTAGGTTGATTTTTTCTAAATTTTCACAACCTACAATATTATCCAGTGCGGCATCAGTTATCTGTGTTTCAGAGAGCATCAACCATTTAACTTGAGGTGCAATTTTTCCAATTTTTGCTGCATCATTATCCCCAAATGTTGGCGCATTGATTGCATTCACTTCAAGAAAATTACTTCCAAATGAAATTGGTACAACAGCCACATTTATTTTTTTTAGCCCAACTAAAAAAGCCGAATCTGCTGGAGCAATGGAATCCATTTCTTTTTTTACGCCATCAACTTTTTCAACATTTGACAAAAAATATTTGATGGTATCATTCGAACTAACTTCCTTAATTGAAATGGATTGAGATGTTCCATGCAACACCCACCAACTCAACATATCTTGCTCAGGTTTATTGAGTTGTGACTTCCCTTTAGGTGGCATGTGTTTGTCATCACTTTTATCCAACATCATCCTAACAACCAATTCAGAATGCTCAAGATCCCCTGCTACCAACGCTTTCCCACTTTTTCCTCCCTTCATCAACGCATCAAAATTGTGCATCTGAAAATCACCTTTCTTCTTTTTTTCATTGTGACATTGCATGCATTTTTGTGAGAATATAGGTTCAACTATTCCTGCATAAACAGTTGTGGAGGATGTATCATTTATTTTTTGCTTATTCAACACATTGGTTGAGGAACCTCTTGAAACTTTTTCTTCAAACGAAAATAAATATCCTTCACCATGGGTGAGTTCACCACCAAAATGACCTGCAGCAGTCAATGCAAGTATCACCACCTGAAACGAAGTATTGTAAATAATATTCGTAGTTTTATTTTGGGGAATACGCTTAATTATCAACAGAAAAAGAGAAGAAAAACATACAAAAATTCCCAGCCATTTGTGCAAGGAAAGCAGGTCATCATCATACCCTCCTGAGAGCGACAACATCCAACCAAAAAAGGCAGCTACAAGTGAAGATGCTACACCCACCATCAGCATAAATTCAATCAACT
>CANLED010000286.1 GCA_947489175.1 Chitinophagaceae bacterium
CATAATTTAAACTATACCGATAAAATGGCTATGGCTGTTGGTGTAGAAGTTAGAGTTCCTTATTTAGATAGGGATTTAGTTGCTTTTGTTCAAAAATTAAATCCGAATCTTAAATTAAAGGGTTTGGAAACAAAATATTTGCTAAAAAAGGTGGCAGAAAGGTACCTTCCCAAAGAAATTATTTATAGACCTAAAACTGGTTTTGGTGCTCCGGTTAGAAAGTGGATTACCGTTGAAATGAACGACATGATTCAGGAAAGGTTGTCTGAACAAAATATTATAAAACAAGGTATTTTTGATTACGAGAAAGTCCAAGAGTTGATTAATAAGAATAAAACAGGAAGTATTGATGCATCCTATACCATCTGGTCAATTTTGGCTATAAGTAGTTGGATTAAGCAATTTAAAAATGGAATTTAATAAATTTTTGGTAAAAGATTTTTGGAACGAAGCTTCCTGTGGTGAGAACCTTTATTTACAAGGTTTCTCAAAAGAGGATTACACTTTTCATTCAAAAAAAAGGTACGAGCTTGAACCTGAAATAATTGATTTTGCACAATTTGAAAAATTTAAAAATAAAAAAGTTTTAGAAATAGGAGTAGGTTTAGGTGCAGACCATCAAAAGTTAGCAGAGCAGGGTGCAATTCTTACTGGGATTGATCTAACTCCCAGAGCAATTAATCATACAAAAAGAAGATTTGAATTGATGGGATTAAATTCGGATCTTCAAATTGCAGATGCTGAAAATCTTCCATTTGAGAATAATTCTTTTGATGCAGTTTATTCATGGGGAGTTTTACACCACTCACCTGATACCCAAAAAGCAGTGAATGAAGTATACCGAGTCCTTAAATCAGGGGGGCTGGCAAAAATAATGATTTATAATAAGTATAGTTTAATTGGCTATATGCTTTGGATTAGGTATGCATTATTGAAATTGAAGCCAATCAAAGCACTTAATGCAATATATTCAGACCATCTTGAAAGTCCCGGCACAAAAGCTTATAATTATGATGAAGCAAAGATTCTTTTTTCAAGGTTTGACATTGATTTAATAGATTCACCATTGACCCATGCCGATCTTCTTACTTCAGAAGTTGGTCAAAAGCATCGGAGTGGATATCTTTCTATCGCAAAAAAAATATGGCCACGCTGGTTCTTTAAGATGTTTATGCGGAAACATGGTCTCTTTTTACTAGTATCTTTAACAAAAAGAAACTAAATGCTTCAGATAATTCAAAATCTTAATAATGGCGATACCATTTTGGAACAAGTTCCGGCCCCAATGGTTAAGTCTGGTCAGGTATTGATTCAGACTACTCGAAGTCTTGTTTCATTGGGTACTGAACGAATGTTGGTTGAATTTGGTAAATCCAACCTGGTACAAAAAGCGTTACAGCAACCTGATAAGGTTAAGGAGGTTCTTAATAAGGTAAAAACAGATGGCTTAAATCCTACCATAAACTCAGTGTTTAATAAATTAAGTCAACCTCTTCCCCTTGGTTATTGCAATGTTGGAAAAGTAGTTGCTGTAGGGAAAGGCGTTGAAGGTTTTACCATCGGCGACCGGGTTGCTTCTAATGGGCCTCATGCTGAATACGTTTGTGTTCCCAAAAATTTAGTGGTACCCATTCCAGAGGATGTTACAGACGAGGAAGCTGCATTTACCGTTATTGGTTCAATTGGTTTGCAAGGTATTCGTTTAGTTAATCCAACTTTTGGAGAAACCATTGTGGTAGTTGGCTTGGGTTTAATTGGTTTAATTACTGCTCAGTTGCTAAAAGCTAATGGTTGCAGTGTTATAGGCTTTGATTATGACGGTTCTAAAGTAGCTATAGCTCAAAAGCTGGGAATAAGCGCAGTTAATCCGTCAGAGGGTAATGATCAAATTCCGTATGTCCTTCATGAAACGAATCAAATGGGTGCAGATGCTGTGATTATTACTGCATCTAATAAAAGTGATGAAATCATTTCTCAGGCAGCAAAAATGTCTCGTAAGCGAGGTAGAATTGTTTTGGTTGGTGTAATTGGTTTGGATATTTCAAGGGCTGATTTTTATGAAAAGGAACTTACATTTCAAGTATCTTGCTCTTATGGGCCTGGAAGATATGATGAATACTACGAGCAAAAAGGGCACGATTATCCTTTGGCCTTCGTTAGGTGGACGGAGAAACGCAATTTTGAGGCTTTATTGCAAGCAATATCTAATGGGTTAATTGATGTAAAATCTCTAATCACTGAACGAGTGCCATTATCTGATTACCTTCATATTTACTCAGATATGAGCAATGGTAAGTCAATTGCTTCCATTTTAATATACCCCGAAAAAGAATCAATCCACCTAAATCATGCAGTGACCTTGAATCTTTCTAAATTCACTCAAGGGCAAGGGGTCATTGGAATTATTGGAGCCGGGAATTTTACATCAGCAATGATTTTACCATGTTTGAAAAAAACTGACGTGAAATTGAAGTATATTTCTAGTGCTGGCGGTTTGACAGGTACAGTATTAGCAAAAAAATATAATATTTCTATTTCGACAACAGAAAATGATGCCATATTAAACGATGAAGACGTAGAGCTTGTAATGATAACTACCAGGCATAATTCGCATGCAAATTTGGTTATTGAAGGTTTGACAAATGGAAAACATGTGTTTGTTGAAAAGCCTTTAGCGATTAATAATGGCGAACTTGATAGTGTGATAGAGTCAGTGGAGAAGTCAGGTAAAACGGTTACTGTCGGTTTTAACAGACGCTTTGCCCCTTTGGCTACAAAAATGAAAAAACTTCTTGGAAACGGAGAATCACCAATGAATATTGTGGCTACAATGAATGCTGGCTTCATACCAAAAAATGTCTGGGTTCATGATATGGAGATTGGTGGAGGAAGGATTATTGGAGAAGCATGTCATTTTATTGATTTGATTTCTTATCTTACTAATGCTAAGGTTACCTCAGTTTGTATGAGTGCCATGGGATTAAACCCTGAAGATAATACGGACAATGCATCCATATTATTGAAATATGAAAATGGAACAAATGCGGTTATTAATTATTTCGCCAATGGGTCTAAAACATATTCAAAAGAAAGGCTGGAGGTCTATCATCAGGAAAAAACACTGATTTTAGATAATTGGAGAAAGTTACATGGTTACGGATTTAAGTATTTTAGCTCAGCTTCTTCAAGTCAAGACAAAGGGCATCAAAATCAGTTTAATACATTGATTCAATCTTTAAAGGCTGGAGGTGAACCAATTATACCCTTTGATAGCATTGTAAATACCTCTAAAGCTAGTATTGCAGCCATTGAAAGCTTAAAGAAGGGTTCTTGGATTGACATCTTATAGAATTTATTATCATTATAGTTATATACGAAAAATCTAAATTTTGATTAAAAAAATAAGATTAATATTTAATACCATAAAATATTTAAAACCACAACAGTTTTTTGGGCGATTTAATAAAGTTTTGCCAAGGTTTTTAAGGGAAGTTAATACGTATCCGCCAATCGTAGTTCATATAAAAACATGCCCAATTATAGTTAGAGAAGGGTTAACGGAAAATTATGAAGCATTTATTTTTTTACATGAAAAATTTAATCTAAAAGAAGTTGGTTGGGATAATCCACAAATAACCAAATTATGGCGTTATAATCTTCATTATTTTGAATATCTGATGCAAGATGATCTCCGGAAAAATC
>CANLED010000287.1 GCA_947489175.1 Chitinophagaceae bacterium
TGTAAACAAAATTTTCAGTAACACAAACGTTATCTGGATTAATGATATCTGTTCCCTTCACATTCGCTCCTGTTGGTGACTTATCACCATCTGCAACAATTTTCAACACGCCTTTCAAAGGATCAGTTGCATCTAACTTAAGTTGATACATTCTACCCATGTATGTTTTTTCTGTTGAACCACTAACGCCTGTTGCAACAAAGTATATTTCTCTATTATTAGCAGCAGATCCTTTACGATAATCTAAATCTTCTACACGAGCAAATTGAATACTTTTTAAAGTAGGATTTAAATTCTCGATTTCAGCACCAGTTAAATTCTTTGCATTAGGAACTTCTACAAATTCAACATTGTAGTTATTATTCCAAGTTATGTTAGTTTCAATTTGGTTTTGGTCAACTCGTCTCATAACATAAAGCTTTCCATTGTCTAAATCACCAACAGTATTCGAAACATACAAATAAACTTGACCGTTACCTGCATCTTCACCTAAAATAATAACAGTTTTACCAGCATACGCAGTTTTTGGAAGCGGTACAGCATTTTCACCACTGAACTTGCCTAAAGCTGGTTTTACCCTTGTTTGGCTTGAAGCGTTTGCAGTTGCTAACACGTCAACAGCATGTGTCATTGCATTTACATTTGATTCACCGGTACTTAAAAAAGTTGGCCCAAATCCATGTATTTCTGGTGTTGCCATAGTTCCAGAACACAACCTAAACATACCTCCATCGGTATTAACGATATAATCACCTTTAACGATGTCTAATTTTTTATTCAAATACAATCGCGAAATAGCCCAAGTATTTTCGTGGTTGGTAACCATGATATAACCGCTACCGTCTGGATTTTTAATGAACCCCTGTCCGTCGGGAGCACCACCAAACACCATGTTATTAGAATTGGGTATTACATCTTCACTACTTACTAAAGTGTGAACACCTACACTGGAAAATTCCCCTACCATCTTAATAAAAGCAGGAGTAATAGAACGATTTTTGAATTCCGCTTCACTTACTGGAGTTACTACGGATTTTTCTTTTTTACAAGCAACAAATAATGATGTTGTTGCTAACATGAACAAAAGGGTGAAACTGAGTTTTCTGTATGACATAAGTTATAGTTTTGAATGGTAAAAATATTGTCGAAATCAAGAATTTATGTTACCACATTATTAACAAATCATGATTTTTAATAAGTAAACATTCCTAAAAAACAGACCATCTTATTCGTTTAATTAAATTAAAAAATCTTAACTGCTTGTTTAAACATTCAATGTATTTTTAAGATTTTCCCTATTTCATAAAGTCAATTTCCAATTGCGTAAACGTTAACATTAGTGGGAAACTAATTTCGCGGTATGAAAATAGTTATGTGCAGATTGATTTTAGGAATATCCATAATGCTGTGTTTGATTCAACATGTACAAGCGCAAAAAATTAAAATTGAAAAAGATACCGCAATCTGGCATTTGTTAAAAGATGTTACTGTTGTTGGCCGGAATAGCAAAAGCGATTACCAACAAATGCCTGAAATTGTTGGCACCAATATATATGCAGGAAAGAAAACCGCGTTAATAGTTTTGGAAAATGTTCAAGGTAATATTGCCAACAATACCATGCGTCAAGTCTTGGCCAAAGTGCCAGGCATTCATATTTGGGAAAGCGACCCAAGTGGCATTCAAATTGGTATTGCCGCCAGAGGTTTAAGTCCAAATAGAAGCTGGGAATTTAACATTAGACAAAATGGATATGATATTGCTGCAGATCCATTTGGATATCCTGAAGCCTATTATAATCCTCAACTTCAAGCCGTTCAAAGAATTGAAATTGTTAGGGGACAAGGTGCAATTCAATATGGGCCACAGTTTGGCGGGCTAGTCAACTACATCCTAAAAAATGGAAGTGAAATTAATAAGCCTTTTGAATTTGAAACACAACAGACTATCGGAAGCAATGGACTCTTAAATAGCTTCACTGCATTAGGAGGGAAAAAAAATAAAGTAAATTATTATACTTTCTTTGACCAAAGAAATGGAGAAGGCTGGAGAAGTAACAGTCAGTTTTACACCAAAACAAGCTTCGGAACAGTTACGTATAATTTCAACAAACAACTTTCACTCACCTTTGAATTGATGCACTCACATGTTAGAAGTCAACAAGCAGGTGGTTTAACAGACGCACAAATCAAACAGAATGCACAACAAAGTTTTAGGGCTAGAAACTGGTTTGACATTACTTGGACTACACCAGCCGCAACAATCCAGTATGAAATAAATAATCATAGCCGATGGAACACAAAAATATTTGGAACAATCGGTAACAGAAATAGTGTTGGATTTTTACAACCAATCACCGTAAAAGACAGCATCAATGCTGCTACAAATCAATATAATAACAGAACAGTAAATTTAGATACTTACAGAAACTATGGCATAGAAAGTAGGCTGATTACAGATTATTCAATTGGAAAAATAAAAAATACAGTCTCAACAGGCATAAGATTATACACTGGAACTACGCACCGTTTAGCCGATGGGAAAGGCAGTAATGGATCGAATTATGATGTTGGTATTACTGGCCTTTACCCAAGAGATGTAAGGTTTGAGTCTAACAATGCAGCTGTATTTATTGAAAACATTTTTAAACTTTCTGACAAATTGATCATAATACCTGGATTGAGGTATGAATGGCTTGAAGGCGCAGCCGCAGGAAGAAATGGATTGAGTTCTACAGGGAATTCAATTAACCTTCAAAACATTAAAAGAAGCAGAAGTTTCTTAATTGGCGGAATTGGATCAGAGTACCATTTAACCCAAAAGACAGAAATATATGCAAACTTTTCTCAGGCATATCGTCCAATTCAGTTTGCCAATCTTCAAGCACCTCCAACAACGGATATCATTGATCCAGACCTCAAAGATGCAAGAGGATATAACGTTGATATTGGTTACAGAGGTAAGGTAAAAAATTACTTACAATTTGATGTTAGCGGATATTATTTACAATACAACAATCGCATAGGAACAATCACTCCCACAGGGGCTAACTACAGACTGATAACTAATTTAGAGTCGAGCACAAGCAAAGGGATAGAAAGTTACCTTGAATTTAATGCCATGAGGGCTTTCTCAAACCGTGAACACACAGATTTAATCTTGTTTAGCTCATATTCTTACAACGATTCGAGATACAGTGGTAACAATAAATACGCTATCACTAAAGGTAAAAAAGTTGAAAATGCACCCAAGGATATTTTAAGAGCTGGCATCAGTGTTGGTTCGAAAAGTTTTTTATTCACTGCACAATTTAGCTTCGTTGGTAACTCTTTTAGTGATGCCAACAATACTGTTGCAAGCTCATCAAATGGCAACACAGGACTTATTCCTTCATACTCCATTACAGATTTAACAACATCCTATAAATTTTCTAAAAATTTAAACCTAAAGGCAGGCATCAATAATTTATTTGATAAGAGGTATTTCACTAGACGTGCGGGAGGATACCCCGGACCAGGAGCAATGCCTGCAGATGGTCGTACATTTTTTTTATCTTTAGGTGCTAAATTTTAAATTTAGAAGGAATTCCATAACCAAGCTAGTCATTACTTCAACATGTTAGCATTTAATATCCATTCATACGCAATTAGAATAAATATTGCCGAATAAAGGTTATATTTAAAATTCAA